>CAIUDK010000351.1 GCA_903897875.1 uncultured Hyphomicrobiales bacterium | reverse complement strand
TCTAACCAACTGAGCTATGGCGGCATAATATGTCTTGAGGGCCCGGTTTACCGGGGGTCCGTCGCAACATGTGCTGTATAAATCATAGAAGGCGACACCGATTCAATCAAAATCGCACACCGTCTAGAAGCGGCGCGAACCTAGAAGCAAAGCCGGCCGATTGCAAGTCGGTTTGCTGTAATCTTATCCAACCCAAATCGAAGTTAGCCCAAACCAAACGAAAACGGCGCCACACAAGGTGGCGCCGCTTTTTGGAAATGCCGGGTTTTAGACTGCAAACGTCTTGGACAGGCTGGTCTTGATAGGTGCCGTCGAGTCGGTCGCAATTTTCTGAGCCAGTGAGGACAGGTCCTTCACTTGCCCTGAAAGTGTCTCATACTGCTTGCGGGCATGTTCGGTCTGGAGCTGAACAGCTTCAGAGATCGATTTCACGCCGGTCAGCGCCTTCCAAAGCTCAAGGGCAGAGTCGGTGTTCAGCTTGACCGCTTCCATGGTCTTGCTGTTCAGCTCGGCAATGCCTTTGCTTGCTGTGGCGAAGCTGGATTCCAGCGTACCGCTGGCATCTTCGGCACCGGCTTTGATGCGCGCATAGGCCGTGCGCGTTTGTTCAAGCCCCTGTTCCGTGGCTTTGCGGAAATAGCCCTGAAGATCAACAACAGGACCCGCAGAGACTGGGTCAGCAGCTTTTGTTGAGGTCTCGGCAATTGAGACGGTCTCAACTTCAGTGGCAACAGGTGCCACTGATACGATTTTTGCGGGCTTGCGCGGGACGGCCATAATGAGCTCCTATAAAAATTTGGCCTTACTTCTTTACGCCGGCGACCTTTTGAGCGGTCTCACCGAGTTCCTTGGTCTGGTTCTGGATGCTCTCCAGCTGAGCCTTGACGAATTCGCCCTGGATCAAAAGAACTTCCTGAACGTCCTTGGCGTGAACGAGCTTTTCAGCAAGGTCGAACGCTGCATTGACGTTTGATTCTGCAAAGGACACAGCCTTTGAAGACAAATCAGTTGCGCCTGAGAAGGCGGATGGCGTGGTTTCGCCCAATGAACCTGTTGACTTGTGAACAGCGCCCATGAAGCCTTCAAAAGCCTTGCGAGCCTGAGCAACACTGCGCTCAGCAAAATCGCGCATTTCGGCTGGTACTTCGTATGCATTTGCCATGATAAAATCTCCTTGGAGTCGGTTCTCATGCTCTACCGCACTCTGCGGAGAGGCGCGGATAGGTGCAGCGCGAGCCGCTGTTTAGCTATCCACGACCGAGAATGTAACACATTTATTGTGCGGCGCAACAACATTGTGCAGTGCACCATATCATTTGGCATCACACTTTAGTTAGAGCACAGCACCGGCTTTTTAGGATAACGCAGCAGCGGCTTGGCAGTTGCATCGCCTCCCTAACGGAATTAAGCATAAAGACCAGTTTTGTGGGACGGGGCGGCTATCTGATGGACCAGCCGCTCAGCCCGCGTTAAACCTTTATTAAGGTTATGGCCCGCGGCGGGGCTATCTCTGTTTCGAGGAGGAAGACGCATCGAGCTTGGGCTTGGTGCGGGCTGTGCGTTGGCCTCGCTAGGAATTTTAGTTGTGAATGAATTTAGGGTGTTAGACGGTTTGACCCGCGGCGATATCGAAGCCGCTTTGGCGGACTCTGCCTTTTTGCGGGACGATGCTCCGGTGTTGGCCATTGCTGGCACGCCCGCTCAGATCGTCTGGGCCAATGCCGCCGCTATGGCCTTTTTCAGCGCGCCTGATCTCAACCACCTCTCCACCATGCTGCTCAGGGCAGGGCCGTCCAGCCCGCGCTTGATGGAGCTTGCCCGCTCGCTCCCACCGGGACTGCCTGCGCGTCTTGAGCGTCTGCGCTTTTTCTTTGGCATGCGTTCTGAGGGTGTCACTCTGATGGCCCGCCGGATCAAAGGTGCCAAGGACTCAATGCCGGTCTTGGTATTGGCGGCCGTGGGTGCGCGCCCCCTTCTGTTCAATGACAGTTTTGTCTCGGCCATGGTGCCCATGGCGCATGCGGCGCCCACTTCAACAATGGCGCATGCAGCGCCCACTTCAACAC
>CAIUDK010000350.1 GCA_903897875.1 uncultured Hyphomicrobiales bacterium | reverse complement strand
GCGCGATCCGAACTTGCGACACTTTCGACAAAGACGATCTCCGGAGACACAACATAAGGCGCGGTCGAAAGCCGACCGCCAGCTAAAGGTGGCGGACAATAGCCGTTTGCGGACGGAACGCAAACCTCTAACGCCCCTGTTCTAGGCAAAAGCCCCAGCTTTTGGGGCCTTCCCCTACTTTTTATCAGCCTTAAGCCGGGCCAAGGCAGCAAAGGGAGACTCTGCCGCATCCGGTTCCGAATCGATAATTGGCGCAAAATCAACGCCGGGCTTGCGAGGATAGGGGTCCAGAGCCAGCAAAAAGAACTCGGTCGCCACGGCACCCAGATCAATCCTGCCATTTTCCTCAAACGGATCTGGCGGATCGGGCAAATCGAGCGCCTCGGGGCCATTGTCTTCGTCGGGACGGTTCATCCAGACAGCCTCGGCCTCGGCCACATCCTTTGCAGGGGCAAAGGTGATCTCGATAGGCTCCACCAGCTCAGTCTCATAAGGCTCAAGCGACACGCTGCATGTCTGCGACACTTTGCAGCGCATCTCGCCCGTGATGTGCACATGGCCGCCAAAGAGACGCTTCAGCGTCAGCTTGGCCTCAAGCTTTGCCAAATCTGGCAGACCATTGGCAGCGGCCAGCGCCGCACATTCCTTCTCGGTCGCCTTCAGCGTTTCATGCACCGGGCTATCGCCCAATTCGTCCACCGTAATCATGCGCGAGAAAATGCGCTCAGAGATCGGCGGCAGCGGCAGCTTTGCAATCGGCAGCAACGCTTCGCGGCCGCTACCCTTCACAAAGCCTTTGCCAGCAGGCTCGCCCTTTGAAGACCCCTTGCCCGCGCCCTTATCAGCAGCCCCTTTGCCAGCAGGGCTTTTGCCCGCCAACAGGTCTCTCATATTAAACTTGCCGCTCCCCTTAACGCTCCCCTTGCCGCTGAACTTGCCCGTGTCGTCCGGGCTGTCTTTTCCAAATGGCTTCTTCGTCATGTTAACTCCTCACCCAATGCTATCAGCAGGGGGAAATAGCACAGGGCCGTGTTCGAAGGCGCTGAGCGCCGTTTCATTCAAGATCGCTTCGCAGGCCCACACATAACGCGCCAAATGGGCGGCGTGAGCGAGCTGCGCATCTGGCGAGCCATAAATATTGCGTGCCAAGGCCGCGCACAAAGCAGCCTCGTCCTTTTGCTCTAGGGCCACATCATAGGCGGTGCGGCGACCCAAAAAAGCCTCCGCGAGCTTTTTCATCCGCTTGGGCACGGTGACATCGCCAACGCCCATTTCGCGCAGCGTCGCATCAAACCCAGCAAAGATCCTGTTGGTGAGGTCCTGCGCCATATCTTGCGCCACACTATTTTGGCCAGCTTGGTCCAGCCGCGCCAAGCGTCGGATCGCCAGCGTGGCGTGCAAAGTGAGCAGCTCAAACCGGCCCTCAAAACTATCAGACACGCCGTAGGCGATATAAAGCGCAGGTTGGCGAGCCGCCGTCATGATCTCGCCATAGAGGCGTTCGATCACTTGGGTGTTACGGGACCGGCGGAAAAATCCAAACATTCGTCATTTCTCGTCTGATGCTGCGCTGGCCCAAAAGGCTGGCTATGAGTTTGGGCGCGCTTGCATTTGAGGGGAACGGGGGTTAGAGCAAAAAACAGCAAAGCTAGCCGATTGCATAAGACATGGCATTTAAGATAGCTTTTAAGTTAGCTTGGCAATCATGCCAAAACACGTCCTAGCCAAAATACTTCGGCGAGGGCTTGAGACCGCTTCGATTTGACGCAATCTTGCTCTACCGTCCGGCCAAGGGCGTTGCAAGTCACAAGTTTTATACACCACAGGCAGCTGCGATCATTGGATTGCACACCACACACAGGCGGCGAGACGACATATGCGGGACATGTTTCAGACTCAACCATCGGCCAGAAACTCTCACGGTGCGCGCGCCCTTGCTTTTGCAGCCTTGGCCGCCCTCAGCGTCATTTTAACCGGCTGCGACGGTGGGCGCGAACTCCAGCACGGCTATGTGGTCGATGATCGCCTCTTGGAACAGGTCAAAGCCGGCTCCTCAGCCGAGCAGGTTCTTGTTGTGCTTGGCACACCCTCCTCCACCTCAACAGTGGGTGGTGATGCTTGGTATTACATCTCGCAAAAGACCAACCAGCCGCTCGCCTTCATGGAAGCCAGAATTGTCGATCAGCGCGTCATCGCCGTCTACTTCGACAAGAAGCATAAGGTGGAGCGCCTCGCCAACTACGGCCTGCAGGATGGCAAAGTGTTCGACTTCGCCAGCCGCACCACACCAACAGGCGGCGCTGATCAAAGCTTCGTCGCTGGCATCTTCTCCAATCTGATGCGCTTCTAAACGCTCACCTCAACATTAGGAGCCAGACATGGCACAACAGCCACTCTGGCTTCTCATCAATCTTGACCGCTCGGCTGATCGCCTCAACACGATGCGCGCCCACCTTGGCAGCCTCGGCGTCGCCTTTGAACGCGTGCCCGGCGTCGATGGCCAAGCCCTAGATATACAAGCCCTGCCAGCCTCCATTCCCGGCATTGAGCCAGAGCTCTATCAACGCTGCCACGGGCGCACGATCCGGACAGGCGAAATTGGCTGTTATCTCAGTCATATCAAGGCGATACGTGCTTTTCTTGATTCAAGTTCTGAACATGCTGTCATTTTAGAAGATGATGTTTTTGTAACGCCAGAGGCGGTCAAGATCATCCATGATCTGACAGCCGATGGCACGCCGGACGATTGGGACATGGTGAAGCTGGAAGGCCGCCATAAGAGCTTCCCGCTCCTGCTGCGCCCGATTGGTCAAGACCATCATCTGTCTGTCATGCTCATGCGCACGACGGGTGCGGCTGCCTATCTCATCAACCGCCGCGCGGCACAGGCCTATCTCGACCATCTGCTGCCCATGCAAGTGCCCTATGATCACGCCTTCGACCGCGACTGGGCCATGGGCCTACGCGGCCGCGCTATCATCCCCTATCCAGCACGCGCCAAGGGCGGCGAAAATTACGCCGCCTCCACGATCGAAGCCCAAGACGAGATCGG
>CAIUDK010000349.1 GCA_903897875.1 uncultured Hyphomicrobiales bacterium | reverse complement strand
TTCTGCCCAGAAATCAACGACCACTGGCACAGTGGACTGGAGAACATCGGCATCGAAGCTGGCATCGGTGACTTTTACAGTGGACATAAGGCCCTCGTTTTTCTGCGGGACGAATCCCAAACCATCTGGACTGGAACCTAAGAACGCACAGGGGCCACGTCAAGGCAACCGCTATGGGTTAATCGCTGCAAGCGCCTTTTCCAACCTTGCCGGAGGCAGCTCGACAATAGTCGGCTTCGCCGTCCAAATAAGCAATGCGCGAATGGTGTGCTTGGGATAGAGCGCGGCCAATGTTGCGCCATAGAGCGCCAACTGGGCGGCATAGGGCTCAGGCGTGTCCGCCAATGACTTTGACGTGCCTGTTTTGAAATCGACAATCACGATCTCGTCTGGCGTTTCGACGATCAAATCGATTTGACCCACAATATCAACGAAGCGACCATTGGGGAGCGCGACACGCCCCGCTATGGAGACTTCAGCGCGCGCAGGATGAGCGAAAATCTCCGCCACGGCTGGATCTTCCAACACACCTAGAGCTTCGTTCAGCAAAGATATTCGCTGATCCTTGGAAAGATTCTGTGCGCGCGCGTCCACAAACATCTGACCAAGCGCGCGTCTTTTTTCAGACGCAACATTGGGGAGATGCTGCAAGAGTGCATGCATATGCGAGCCATAGATGGCGCGCTCTTTTGCCAGATCCGATTTTTGCGCGGGCGCATCAAATTGATCAGCAGCAGCCAGTGCAGACGATGGACTGATAGGCAAATCTGGCATGCGTTCAAAATGCGCAGGCTGATCCAGCCATACGGGCTTCGTGTACTGCGCCGTCACTGGCTCTTCAAACGCTGCCGCTGATGCCTGCTCAAAACTTTGATCCGCATACCGCAAGACGTTCTCATCGGCTGACCATGGTGCTGCAACATCGCTCATCATGGGTTGGAGGGCGGTTTGAATCATCTCATGCCAGCACCCAGCCTGCGGCATGCCGGCACCCATAATATAGAGGCGTTCTTCTGCACGCGTGAGCGCTACATATAAAAGTCTGCGATGTTCGGCCAGATCAACTTCGTCATCACCAACGCGCGCATCGCTCAAAACCTCAGGGTCTTTCGACGACTTAGACCAGAACAAAATATCGCCGCCGGGTGTGGGCCAAGACAAGAGATTGGTCCGCTGGGATCCATGTCGACTTGGTTTGGAACACGTGTCTGGCAACAGAACAATTTTCGCCTCAAGACCTTTGGCGGCATGCACAGTCATCACGCGCACACTATCGCCCGCGGCTTCCATATCGCGCTTGATTGAAATGTCTGCCCCTTCAATATCGGCCAAAAATGTCGCGAGCGATGCAACATGATCGCGCTCATGCGACAGGGCGAGGCGCAAAAATTCATCCAACGCATCACCAGCTTCAGGCCCAAGGCGCGCAATGAAATCGCGGCGGCCATGATCTGCGCTGAGCACATGCGCATAAAATTGAAAAGGCGACGTCTGCTTGACCAGCTCACGCCATGCACTCAAGCGCGCATGGGCATTTTGATGACGAGGATCGGATGACAGACTTAGTTGATCGGCCAGAGGTGCAAGTTCACGCTTTGGCGCGAGCGCCAAAAGATCGTCATCGTTCAAATTGAACAGAGGCGATTTTAGAACGCAAGCCAATGAGAGATCATCATCGGGCAGTAAAAGCGCCCGTCCCAGAGTGATGAGATCCATCACAGCCAAATGATCGGTCAGCTGCAAGCGATCAGCACCGGCCACCGGCACAAAATTTTCTTTCAATGCACGGATCACAGCATTGAACAAAGCGCCGCGTTTGCGAACCAAAATCATAATATCGCCAGCGCGGATTGGGCGCTGGCCAAGCCTGTCATCATGGACGCGCTCTTGGCTATCAGGACGCAACCAAGTCGCAATCATGCGCGCAATACGCTGCGCTAATACCGCGGCTGGTTCTTGCGCATCCGTGGCATCGAGCGGCAATTTCCAATCGCGACCATCCTGCTCGGCCTGCGTTGGCTCAATAGATGGCCAGAGCTCAACAACGCTTGGCACATCAGCCTTCCAAGCTTCATGAACGGGCGCGGCTTGATCGGATGATAAATTCTGTCGGTTGCTTTCCAAATTAAAAATCGCATTCACGCAAGCCAATATGCCCGCAGCTGAACGGAACGACATAGTGAGGCTGACATTCTTGAAATCTTGCTGAGCATTTTCGGTACGGCGCTGAAAAAAGACGCGCTTTTCATCAAACATTTCAGGCTTTGCGCCCTGAAAAGAATAGATGGATTGCTTATCGTCACCCACGGCAAAGAAAGTACGCAACACGCCGCGCTGCCCCTCACCCGACATAAAATCTTCAGAGATTTGGCTCAAAATTTGCCATTGTTCTGGCGATGTATCTTGCGCCTCATCAATCAAAATATGATCGATGCCCGCATCCAACTTATACAAGACCCAAGCGGACGCATCGGAGCGCGATAGCAATGTAAGCGTGCGTTCGATCAAATCATCAAAATCGAGCTTGCCGCGCCGGATCTTATCCTGACGATATTGATTGAGAATGGTCTCAACAATTGCAAAGAGCGCAATTGTGCGCTCGACCAATTCGGCGGCGCAAATATGATCGCGCAAGAGGATTAAGCGTTTTTGTTCGTCTTCCAGAATTCCAAGCAGATGAGGATGGAGCTTCTGCAGTGGTTTTGAAATTATTTTTTGCGTGCCGCCGCGCGGCTTGCCTTCTTTGGTGAAGAACACTTCGAAATAATTTCTAATGCGCTGATCATCATCGGAGGCGCGCACCGCAAGACGCAACTCATTCGCGCGCTTACTATCGTTAGAGCCCCCCTCATTCATAGCATCAGCCACAGCCAACCATTCCGATTGCGGAATGCCGCCCCCAATTAGGTCGGCGCGCAAACTGTCCGGCGTGGCGTCTGGTGGCAAATCAAGTTGCCCGGCCAAATATTTACCGTAACCAATCACACCGCGATCTTGAATGAGCGCCTCAATCGCATCACGCTCATTCAAAGCTTCCTTGATAAGCTTTAGAAAATCATCGCTATTGGTATTGCGCGCTAGACATTCCAAATAGGCTGTTCGTGTTGGATCTGTGGCGGCATGGTTGAGCGCATGTTCACGCGCATTGCCCAACAGTTCAGTCTGCTCTTGATCTTCCATAACTGTAAAACGCGCAGCAACACCCGCTTCAAATGGGAAGAGATGCAAAATGCGTTCACAAAAGGCATGAATGGTTTGAATTTTCAAACCGCCCGGCGTCTCCACCGTGCGCGCAAACAAACGCCGCGCAAAAGCCAGTCGCTCTGGCGTGAGATGTTCTTCCACACCAATCGTGCGAATGGCCGCTTCTAATTTGACATCATCCAAATGCGTCCATTCCGACAATGTCGAAAAGACTTTGATCGACATATTGGCGGCCGCGGCCTTGGTAAAGGTGAGACATAAAATTTTAGACGGCTGCACACCTTGAAACAAAAGGCGCAAAACGCGTTGCGTGAGTACATAGGTCTTGCCCGAGCCAGCGTTGGCAGCCACCCAAGCTGATGCTTTGGGATCGGATGCTTGCCATTGCTTTGCACGAGTCGGTTCCGTATTGGCGCGATGTTGTGTCATGCGCCTTGCTCCTGCGTACCAGCCGACCATTCTTTCACGCGCGATAGATGGTCGTAATCGGAAAAGCGATTTTCAAATTGCGGATAGGGGCGCGGCATATAGGTCATATCCGGCTCACGGAATTGATTGAGCAAGACAACAAGTCCGTCAAAATGATCTACAATCAGATCATCTAGATTGGCGTCCTTGCCCGGTATATTGGTTTCTTTCAAACCATCTGCGCCGCCCAGTTTGACATAGAGTGCGGCTGCGACGTGCTGCGCAACAATGTCAGTAAACGCACCTTTTTCAACCATGGCGGCTTCAAGCGTTAGCTGGGGAGCAAAACCTGATTTCACTTGCTTTTGTGACGGCGGAGAACCGGTTTTGAAATCAATAATCTTAAGCTCCCCATCAACAAGCTCAATGCGATCGGCCTGACAGCTCAATATGAATTCAGTTCCGTCATTGAGTGGAATGGTCAGCGCGCCATCCACTTCTACATAGATGTTTTGGATGGTCGTGCGGCGCGCATTGTCCCACGATACAAATTCAATAAGCCCCCTGATATGGCGCGGCCATTGGAAGGTTCTAAAACTTGCATTCATCAATTGCAGCTTGAGACATTCGCGCGCAATATCGATCAATTGCTGTGCGGGCAAAGCTTGCGACGCTGCATTGCGCTGGTGCGTGAATGTTGAAATTGCCTGATGGATTTGCGTGCCAGCTTCGCGCGCACCAGCCTCAACACCCAAAGCATCAAGTGGGCGAAGCTTCAAAATGCGCTCGGCATAAATCGCATATGGATCACGCCGCAACGTCTCAATGCGCGTCACGCTTAAGCGTGTAGGCCGTAGTTCAATGGGAGGGCACGGCATGGGGCGACCAATGGCTTTTGGCTTTGTCGCAATCTCATCGATTTGGCGCGCCCAACCCACCAAATCCTGCGCACGTTTGCCACATTGCGCCCAGATATCTTTACCAACCACAGCCGCCAGCCGTTGCAAAAAACGAGACGAGACGGTTGGTGCGCCACCACGCTTGAGCGCACGCGTCAGAACAACGACGGGCGTTCCCATCAATTGCGCAAAATCATGCGCGGTCTGCCCAATACGGCGCTCTGGCGGGCTAAGGCCCAATTGCGCGCGCATGGGACGATTGAGAAACGCATCTGTGCTCGATTGCGGCGGCCAAATGCCCTCATCAAGCCCGCCCAGAATAGCCACATCAACATGAAGCAAACGGGCTTCCAGCAGGCCCAAAATTTTCAATCGCGGATGAGCGCGACGCGGACCGCGCAATCGCAAATCACGTGTAACAACATCAAAGAAAGCCACATAGTCGAGCGCCGACAAAACAAGCGGACCAGCGGATGACAGTTCCAATTCCACAAACAGACGGGCGAGAACGCTTGCGTCTTCGCCACCCTCTTCTTGCGACGACATGGCGGCGGACAAACAGGCACGATGCGCCTCAATCCAAGCAGACAAAGGTGCAGGTGCGGCAACATGCACGAATGGCACAAAGGCTTGTTCAACCGCGAGCAGCAATGTTTGCAGCTCATCCCATTCCGAATCTACAATTCGTCTTTGAGCCAGATGGGCGCGCCAATCTTTTGCCTGCTGACGTGCGAGCGCGATTGTGCGCGCAACATCGACATTATCAGGCAAAATGGTTCGCAGAACGCCTACCTCGTAAGCATGGGTCAGCCGCTCAACCCGCGCCCGTTCATGGCCAAATTGCGCCAAAGGATGACTGAGCAGTGGCAGCAGCCCCAAGGATGACGGATCAAGGGCCGCATCCAAAAGAAGGCGCGACAATTGTCCAAGCTTGGAGGCCGCAAACGCGTCACCACCCGAATCGTCAATTTCAATATTCCAGCGAGCGAGCTCGGCTTTCACGCGCATCGACAATTCTCGATCTGGCGTCACCAGAGCTGCCGTTTGTCCCGGCG
>CAIUDK010000348.1 GCA_903897875.1 uncultured Hyphomicrobiales bacterium | reverse complement strand
CTCGCCCGAACGCATGGTGGTCAAATGCACCGCTTCGCGGTTCAAGCCTTCAGTGGCGAACAGTTCTAGGCGGCCATCGGAGCGTAACACATAGACCGAGCACACTTCGGCCACCATGTTGGAGGCGATGTGGACAACGATCTTGTCCAGACGTGCCTGCGCGCTCACCGGTTCCGCCATGGCTTCGCGGATCCGGCGCAACAGCAGACGAGGTCCGCCGAGGGTTGCGCGCATAGAAATGTCCTGTGCTGCCGTGCCTGTGGTCAGGCGCGTGCCGAGAAAAAGACCCGCCAGAGGCCATTTTGGCCCCCGACGCACCTCTAGAACCTATACGAACCACACCGCCCAACCGCAAGCTTTGAAGGAATGCTTTGGGGAATAAGTTTAATTGGGGTCGGCGTGTTAAACCTTATCGAGCCCATACAAAGTATGCAGCGTGCGCACGGCCAGTTCGGTGTATTCGGCATCGATCAACACGGAGAATTTGATCTCCGATGTCGTGATGGCGCGGATGTTGATGCCCTTGTCGGCCAGCGCCTTAAACGCCTTTGCCGCAACACCTGCATGGCTACGCATGCCAATGCCGATGGCTGAGACTTTTACGACATTGGTGGCGCCCTGAATGTCGCCAAAGCCCAAAGCTGGCTTGGCTTTTTCCAAAATCGCTTTTGCGCGCTCAAAATCGGCGGTCGGCACGGTGAAGGTCAGGTCCGTGGTGGCCTTATCGTCGGACACGACCTGAATGATCATATCGACATTGATATTGGCATCGGCCAGTGGCACGAAAATGGCGGCAGCTACGCCGGGCTTATCAGCCACGCGACGCAGGGTGATTTGGGCTTCATCTTTCGAATAGGCGATGCCGGTGACAACTTGCTGTTCCAAAATATCCTCCTCGTCGCAGATGAGAGTGCCCGGCTGTGGATTGGCCGGATCGTCGAAAGACGAGCGCACAAACGTCTTGACCTTGTGAACCATGGCGAGCTCAACCGAGCGCACCTGTAAAACCTTGGCGCCCAGCGACGCCATCTCTAACATTTCTTCAAAAGCGACGCGGTCGAGCCGCTGCGCCTTGGTCACGATGCGCGGATCGGTGGTGTAGACACCATCCACATCTGTGTAGATGTCGCACCGATCAGCCCCAATGGCGGCCGCAATAGCCACAGCACTGGTGTCAGAGCCGCCACGGCCCAAAGTAGTCACGCGGCCTGTTTCTTTATGAATGCCTTGGAAGCCAGCAATGACGGCAACCTCGTGGTGCTTGTCGAAGCCTTCCAGAAGGGCGGTGCCATCAACGCCCTCTATGCGGGCCGATCCATGGGCATCGCTGGTCAAAATGGGGATCTGCCAACCCTGCCACGAGCGGGCTGGAATGTTGATGTTTTGCAGCGCCATGGCCAGCAGGCCAGCGGTGACCAATTCGCCCGACGCCACAACCGCGTCATATTCGCGCTGATCGTAGAGGGGGGCGGCATCCTTACACCAAGCGACCAATTCATTGGTTTTGCCCGACATGGCCGAGACAACGACGGCCACCTGATGGCCAGCCTCGACCTCGCGCTTGACGTGCAGGGCCACATTGCGGATGCGCTCAATATTGGCGACGGATGTGCCGCCGAACTTCATGACTAAACGGGCCATAGACATCTACATTCTTGCCGCAAGCGGCTGACCCAAGGATCAGCACGGCGCGGTGGCGGGTGGGGGGCGCAAACGAGAAGGCTCGCGCCGACACAAAAGGGCAGGTAAGTAAGCCCAACATAAGGTATATAAGCCCGACATACATGCCGACGTGATCCAGACGTGTCAACGCTGGCGGGGCGGTGTTTTAAGCGAGTATTCGATCAGGAGCGGCCATGGCCATGGGAAATGAAGCAAAATCAGCCAGCATTGATGCGGCTGATGTGGCGCGCTTCGAGCGTTTGGGTGCCAAATGGTGGGATTTGTCAGGCCCGATGAAGGCCCTCCACAAGTTTAACCCTGTGCGTGTGAGCTGGATCACCGAGATCGCTTGCGTCCATTTTAACGGTGATGGCGTGAAGCGCTCGCCGCAGATGGATCTGCCCTTGCAGGGGCTCAAGATCTTGGAAGTGGGCTCGGGCGGCGGCTTGCTGTGTGAGCCTTTGGCCGCTTTGGGCGCGCAGATGACTGGCATTGATCCGGCTCCCGGTAATATCAACATCGCCCAAACCCACGCCCAGAGCCAAGGGCTGGTGATTGATTATCGCGCGACCACTGCAGAAGAGCTTGCTGCGAGCGGTGCGCTCTATGATGTCGTGCTGGTGATGGAAGTGGTTGAACACGTCAACGACATGCCAGCCTTTATTGCCACCTGCGCCTCGCTGGTGCGGCCCGGCGGATTGATTTTTGTGGCCACCCTGAACCGTACTTTGAAGAGTTTTGCGCTCGCCATTGTGGGCGCTGAGTATGTTTTGCGCTGGGTGCCTAAGGGAACCCATCAATGGGAAAAATTTGTGACACCAGCCGAACTCGATGACGCGCTCTATGCTGCAAGCGTTGATATCATTGAGAAAACAGGCGTTGTCTATAATCCATTGCGCGATTCTTGGAGCAAGGGCCGCGATATGGAAGTTAACTATATGTT
>CAIUDK010000347.1 GCA_903897875.1 uncultured Hyphomicrobiales bacterium | reverse complement strand
GTCGGCATCGCCCTCTTCCTCTTCAAGGAAGGTTTCGTCTGCATCGCCGTCGTCTTCGATCTCGATATCGTCCTCGACGGTGACCACTGCCTTATCGGCATCGGCATCAGCATCCTCTAAGGATACGATGTCGACATTGGGGTTCTCTTCGTCGGAATCTTCATCGGCTGCGGCTGCGCGGACGGATCCGCGCGCCATTACTGCCTGAAACTCTGTTCCACATTTTGGACAGAGAATGGGCGCCTTATTGAGGTCGAAAAATTTCGCGCCGCAATTCTGGCACTGGCGCTTTGCACCAAGTTCGGGTTTCGCCACTGTCTGTTGACCCCTAAGACGGACTGATAAGATGGATGATATTGCGTCAAGGACGTCTATGTCGACGACCCCGACGCAATGTCGAGAAATTCAAGCTCTAGGGCGCTTCGGTTAGTCGTGCGCGCGCCCGCTGTCAAATAGAACTTCGAGGTATACATGGTCTCATAATGACAGCGGCGCCTCCAGCATGCTACGAGCTTGCCCAACATCCCTGCCAATCGACCCTGCCAACGCCCCTGTCTGCGAGGTTCAAGTGCCCGCCAATCAAGCTCATTCTGCGTCCGGCCATGGCCCGGCGGTCCCTCTATCGGCCAGCCGTAGCGCCCCTTTGACCGGCCGCCTGAAGCCACCCGGCGATAAGTCTATTTCTCATCGCGCGCTCATTTTGGGGCTATTGAGCCTTGGTGAAACGGCGATTGAAGGGCTCCTAGAGGGCGATGACGTCCTGCGCACCGCTCAAGCCTGCCGCCAACTTGGCGCCAAGGTCGACCGGCTTGGACCGGGCCGGTGGCGCGTTCTAGGCGCAGGGCTAGGCTCCCTGATCCAGCCGCAAGATACACTCGATTTTGGCAATGCCGGCACAGGGACCCGCTTGATGATGGGTGTCGTGGGTGGCCATGGCATGACCGCCACTTTCGATGGCGATGCCTCCCTGCGCAAACGCCCAATGCGGCGCATTCTTGACCCACTTTCTCTCATGGGCGTCCAAATCGTCTCACAGGCTGAGGGCGGCCGCTGCCCGGTGGTCCTCATGGGCACCAGCGAGCCAGCCCCAATTGAATATCGCTCCCCTGTGGCCTCGGCCCAGCTCAAATCGGCGATTTTATTGGCGGGCCTGAACTCGCCGGGTAAAACCATCGTGATCGAGCAGGAAGCCTCACGCGATCACACAGAAAAAATGTTGGCCTATTTTGGCGCCGAAGTGAAAACCGAGCTTGAAGGCGCCCATGGCCGCCGAATCACTCTCACCGGACGGCCCACCCTCAAGCCGCGCCCGGTGATTGTGCCAGCTGATCCATCGTCGGCGGCCTTCCCGATTGTCGCCGCCCTTCTCGTGCCCGGCTCCGATGTCGTGGTCGAGGGCGTCATGATGAACCCATTACGAATTGGTCTATTGACCACTTTGTTGGAAATGGGCGCTCAGATCGACATTCGCGATGAGCGCATTGAAGGTGGCGAGGATGTGGCCGATCTTCACGTGAAGGCCAGCCAGCTTGTGGGCGTTGATGTGCCTGCCGACCGCGCACCTGCCATGATCGATGAATATCCCATTCTGGCCGTAGCAGCTGCCTTTGCCACCGGCCCGACCCGGATGCGGGGCTTGAGCGAGTTGCGGGTGAAGGAATCAGATCGCCTTGTGGCTGTCTCGGATGGCCTCACCGCTACCGGCGTGGCCCACCATATTGAGGGCGATGACCTCATTGTTGAGGGCCATGCTGGCACAGTGCGCGGCGGCGGGCTTGTTGCCACCCATCTCGATCATCGCATTGCCATGAGCTTCCTCATTATGGGGCTGGCCTCGCAAAAGCCCGTCACCATCGATGACGAGAGCATGATTGCGACAAGCTTCCCGACCTTCAAACCCTCAATGGAACGGCTTGGCGCTGCCTTTGGTGCCCCATGATTATCGCAATTGACGGTCCTGCAGCTTCAGGCAAGGGCACTTTGGCCCGCAAACTGGCGGCCCATTTTGGCCTTCCCCACCTCGACACGGGGCTTTTGTATCGCGCTACCGCTTACGCCTTGTTGGATCTGGGCGCGCGGCTTGATGATGAGGACCAAGCGGTCGCAGCTGCCCGGGGGCTGGCACTGGCGGACTTTGATGAAGAAAAGCTGCGTGGCGCAGACATGGGGGAGGCTGCGTCTGTGGTCGCAGCCCAGCCCGCCGTGCGCGCAGCCCTGCTCGACGTTCAGCGCAGCTTTGCCAAACGCCCCGCCGGAGCCGTGTTGGACGGACGCGACATTGGCACCGTGATCTGCCCCGATGCGGATGTGAAGATTTTTGTGACCGCCAATTCCGAAACCCGTGCCAATCGCCGCGCCATTGAACTGGCGCGCCGCGGCGAGGATGTTGATTATGCCAGTGTCCTTGCTGACATTCGCAAGCGGGACGAGCGGGACTCGCACCGCTCAACAGCCCCCCTGACAATTGCGCCAGATGCCGTCGTGCTTGATACATCCGAGCTTGGCATTGAGGCGGCCTTTGCTGCAGCGCTCAAGATTGCGCAATCTCAAAAGACCAAAAGCTCAACACCCTGCTGACGCGGCGCGCTGGATCGCCCGCCTGATCCCTTATGTCCCGCTTGATCCTTTATGTCCCGCTTGATCCTGGGACTTGAACCGCCTATATAGCGTCGGTTCTTAGATTTTGACCGGTTGGTTTTGGATTTTGACCTTTTGGTTTTGACCTTTGAACGATGAACCCGTTTTCTCCGTCGGCCCCGCGCCGGCCCGCCCTTGGCGGTGACGGTGTCCCAATGGTGTTTCCAGAGGGATATCGTGTCGATAGGCGAAAGCACCGACTACTCTAACCCGCCGGCGCTGCCCTAAGATGGGCATCCTAGGAGATCAAATGTCATCAAATTCAACCTACGCGCCATCGCGCGAGGATTTTGCCGCCCTGCTGGACGCCAGCTATGGCGAAAACGAAGCCTTTGAAGGCTCGGTTGTAAAAGGCACTGTCGTCGCCATCGAAAAAGATGTCGCCGTCATTGATATCGGCCTCAAGACTGAAGGCCGTGTAGCTCTTAAAGAATTTACTGGTCCAGGCCGCGAGCAGACCCTGAAGGTCGGCGATGTGGTTGAGGTCTATCTTGAGCGCGTTGAAAATGCGCTCGGTGAAGCCGTTATCTCGCGCGACAAGGCTCGCCGCGAAGAGAGCTGGGTTAAGCTCGAGAAGGCTTTCGAAGCCAAGGAAAAGGTCGAAGGCGTTATCTTCAATCAGGTCAAGGGCGGCTTTACTGTCGATCTCGACGGCGCAGTGGCCTTCTTGCCACGCAGCCAGGTCGATATTCGTCCGATCCGCGATGTCGGCCCATTGATGAACGTCACGCAGCCTTTCGAGATCCTGAAAATGGATCGTCGTCGTGGCAACATCGTTGTTTCGCGCCGCACAGTTCTCGAAGAGAGCCGCGCAGAGCAGCGTCATGAGATCGTGGCCAACCTTGAAGAAGGCCAGATCATCGACGGTACTGTTAAGAACATCACAGACTACGGCGCCTTCGTGGATCTGGGCGGCATCGATGGCCTGCTCCATGTCACCGATATCGCATGGCGTCGTGTCAACCATCCAACCGAAGTGCTCAACATCGGCCAGACGGTGCGCGTGAAGATCATCAAGATCAATCACGACACACACCGCATCTCGCTCGGCATGAAGCAGTTGCAGGATGATCCTTGGCAGGGCATCGAAGCTAAGTACCCAATCAACTCGCGCATTCATGGCCGCGTGACAAACATCACCGATTACGGCGCGTTTGTGGAATTGGAAGCTGGCATCGAAGGCCTCATCCATGTTTCAGAAATGTCATGGACGAAGAAGAACGTGCATCCCGGCAAGATCGTGGCCACAAGCCAGGAAGTCGATGTGCAGGTTCTCGAAGTGGATCCAGTCAAGCGCCGCATCTCACTCGGTCTCAAGCAGACTCTTGCCAATCCTTGGGAAGTGTTCGCTCAGAAGTACCCAGTGGGCGCAATCGTCGAAGGCGAAGTCAAGAACAAGACCGAATTCGGTCTGTTCATTGGTCTCGACGGCGATGTCGACGGCATGGTCCATCTGTCCGATCTCGACTGGAAGCGTCCAGGCGAGCAGGTCATCGAGGACTACAAGAAGGGCGACATGGTCAAGGCTCAAGTTCTTGACGTTGACGTCGAGAAGGAGCGCATTTCGCTTGGTGTTAAGCAGCTTGCAGGCGACCCATTCGCATCCACGCCAAACGCGGCTGGTGGTGCTGAAGAAGGTGCTTCATCTGACATCAAGAAGGGCGCAGTCGTCACTTGCGAAGTCATCGAAGTGAAGGAAGGCGGCATTGACGTCAAGATCACCGGTACCGAGTTCACTGCGTTCATCAAGCGCAATGAATTGGCCCGTGACCGTGGCGATCAGCGCGCTGAGCGCTTCGCAGTTGGTGAAAAGGTTGACGCTCGCGTCACCCTGTTCGACCGCAAGGCACGGAAGGTTGCTGTCTCGATCAAGGCTCTTGAAGTTGCAGAAGAGAAGGAAGCCATTGCACAGTTCGGCTCAGCCGATTCAGGTGCATCACTTGGCGACATTCTGGGCGCAGCTCTGAAGGCTCGTGAGACCAAGAAGGAAGATTAATCTTCCCTCTATCGAACGTTAGATACGATCCCGCGCGAAGCAATTCGCGCGGGATTTTTGTTTGGGTGAAGGACTTGGCGAAGCCATTCGCCCGGGATTTTTATTTGAGTGAAGGACTTGGCGAAGCCATTCGCATTTAGCGATTAGCCTCACCCTTTGATTTTAGAGGCTTTTGTGTCTTTTGCGCGTCTTGCCAGCATAGGACGCCCAGACTAGTGTTGCGTCTTCTTTGTAAGGAGATCAGGTCAATTCATGACCATGCCGCCCAACCAATTTGCTGATTTTCTCAACGACCGGCAGCGCCTGCGACGCAAGCTGTCGTTTTGGCGCGTGAGTGCGTTTCTAGCACTTTTCATTGCCGTTGGTGTTGTTGGCTGGCGTGTCGTGCGCCCCAATACGTCGTTCGAAAGTCACATCGCCCGTATTTCGATTGAAGGCTTGATCACGGGAGACCGTGAAACATTGAAGCTCATTCAAGACGTATCAAAATCACATGCGACGGCGGTCTTGCTCAATATTGAAAGCCCGGGCGGCACAACAACCGGTTCCGAGCGCGTTTATGACGAATTGCGTCTCTTATCAGCCAAAAAGCCTGTTGTTGCCGTTGTGGGCTCAGTGGCCGCATCGGGCGCCTACATCGCAGCACTTGGCTCGGATCGCATCTTTTCTGAAGGCAATTCACTGGTTGGATCCATCGGTGTTTTGTTTCAGTTTCCCAATGTTTCAAAACTGCTCAACACAATCGGCGTGCAGGTTGAGAGCGTAAAATCGGCGCCATTAAAAGCCGCTCCCAACGGCCTTGAGCCCACAAGCCCAGAAGCACGCGCAGCGCTTGCCTCCTTGGTCACAGATTCATTTGACTGGTTCAAAGGTCTTGTGAAAACGCGCCGCAATATGACGGACGCCGAACTCGTGCGCGTCAGCGATGGCCGTGTCTTTACGGGACGTCAGGCGATCGATTTGAAGCTGATTGATGAATTGGGCAATGAGCGCGCGGCCATCGCTTGGTTAGAGCGCGAAAAGGGGATCGCCAAAGATCTTCCCATCCGCGATTGGAAAAAGCCACGCCATCTCGAAAATCTCGGCCTGTTGGGCAGCGCTGCCTCACTGGCAGAAATGAGTGGCTTCAATGACATAGCCGGCTGGTTGCGCCGTGGAGCCCTGATGCAGGAAAACCACGTTCTTGACGGTCTGCTTTCCGTTTGGCAAGGTGGGGTGGTCAATTGACTTTAACTGCCGACCTTTTTCTCTGTTATAATTTCCCTTGGTCCGGCTTGATCTTTCAGGTGAGCAGAAGTGATTAAATCTGAACTTGTTCAACGCATTGCTGAACGCAATCCGCATCTCTATCAACGTGATGTCGAGAATATCGTGAATGCAATCCTCGACGAAATTACCGATGCTCTGACCCGTGGAGACCGCGTTGAACTCCGTGGTTTTGGCGCTTTTTCCGTAAAACAGCGTGATGCCCGGCTGGGTCGCAATCCACGCACAGGCGAACATGTGCCGGTTGATGAAAAGAATGTGCCTTTCTTCAAGACCGGAAAAGAAATGCGCGAAAGGCTCAATGACGGTAGCTAGAGGTTAGCCCCCTGAAAAGGGGGCAGCTCTTTGCCTGATTGGTGATGGTGAGATGAAAACATTTCTGAAATGGCTCCTAATCACTCCACCTGTTCTTTTGTTTTTGGCTTTCGCTATTTTAAATCGCCAATCTGTGACGGTCACGCTCGACCCGTTTGGCAATGACATCCCCGGCCTGCAATTCACTGCCCCACTTTTTATCGTCATCATCGTGTCGGGTGCTGTGGGCGCGCTCCTAGGCTCGGCCATCACTTGGTTTGGGCAAGGCCGTCACCGGCGCAGCTTGAAAGAGGCGCGTTCAGAGAATGAGCGGCTACGGGCACGTTTGGCCACGCTACCGGTTCTCCCCGGACACGATTAATCCCCAATCCCAGCCTGCGGACCGCACAGCGGATTGCCTAGCGACAGCAATCTGCGAAACCTGTATAGAAACCTGATCAAAAACTGCCTTGGTGAAAGCCACCTTGGGGAGCCGTTGTGTATTGCCTTCTATGACCCAAAAACACCTCATCAAAATCTGCGGATTACGCACGGCCGAGACTTTGGATTGCGCCCTTGATGCTGGCGCGGACATGGTGGGCTTCGTATTTTTCCCGCCAAGCCCCAGAAACCTTGGCTTCGACCTCGCAAGATCGCTGGGAGAGCGCGTGGCTTGCCGGGCCAACAAGGTCGCCCTCAGCGTGGACGCTGACGACGAGCTGCTGACAGCAATCGTCGAGGCCCTGCGCCCCGATGTGCTCCAATTACATGGCCATGAGACTCCAGAGCG
>CAIUDK010000346.1 GCA_903897875.1 uncultured Hyphomicrobiales bacterium | reverse complement strand
AATAAGGGCGTGGATATTTTTAGCGTCTTCAAGCTCTTCTTCCTGATGACGCCCTATATGGTCACTTATGCTTTGCCCATAGCGCTCTTAATCGCTACGCTGATTTCCTTAGGCAGGCTTTCCAGCGACAACGAAATCATTGCTATCCTGAATGCGGCGCTCAAAGATAAAGAACGCGGCTTAGGAAATTTGAAAATAGATGCGGACAAAAAGGCGATTGCCTTTTTAGCCAAGGCGTCTGAATTTTCAGTCATCTCATCTTAGACGATCCCCGTGGCGTGCTTCATCGCTGCCTTGTTGTCTTTCTTGGAGCCTTAAGGAGTTTGAGGCGTGTCCACTTCGCATTTGCTGCCGACCTATGCCCGCATCGACATCGCTTTTGAGCGTGGCGAAGGCGCTTGGCTGATTACGGAGCAGGGAGATCGCTATCTCGATTTTGGTGCCGGTATTGCGGTCGCCTCCTTGGGCTATAACCATCCTCATCTTGTGAAGGCGCTGCACGATCAGGCGGATCGTTTGTGGCACACCTCCAATTTGTTCAAGATTCCAGACGGTGAGCGTTTGGCCACGCGCTTGTGCGCTGCCACCTTTGCCGATGTTGCCTTTTTCACCAATTCAGGTGCCGAAGCGCTTGAATGTGCGATCAAGATGGCGCGCAAATATCACAGTGTTTCCGGTCATCCTGAGCGCTATCGCATCATCACCTTTGAAGGTGCGTTTCATGGCCGCACACTCGCGACCATCGCAGCCACCGGCAATCCCAAATATCTCGACGGCTTTGGCCCTAAGGTTGAGGGCTTCGATCAGGTGCCGTTCGCCGATCATGAGGCGCTCAAAGCTGCCATTGGACCTGAGACGGCTGCCATTTTGGTTGAGCCCGTCCAAGGCGAGGGCGGCGTGCGTCCCGTGCCAGCCCAATGTCTGCGCGGTTTGCGCGAGCTGTGCGACAAGCATGGCATTTTGCTAATTTTCGACGAAGTGCAGACCGGCGTTGGTCGCACGGGTGAGCTCTATGCCTATCAGGCGGCCAATGTTGCCCCTGACATTATGACCTCTGCCAAGGGGCTTGGTGGCGGCTTTCCAGTGGGCGCGTGCCTTGCCACCCATGAGGCGGCCAAGGGCATGACGGCTGGCACGCATGGCACCACCTATGGCGGCAATCCGCTGGCGATGGCCTGCGCCAATGCTGTGCTCGATGTTGTCTTGGAGCCTGCTTTTCTTGAGCATGTGCGCTTGATGGGTCTGTCGCTGAAACAAAAACTCGCGTCCTTGAAAGATCGCTATCCACGCGTGATTGAGGATGTGCGCGGCAGCGGCCTTCTGATGGGCTTGAAAATGCGCGTGCCTAATGGCGATTTCGCTATGGCGGCGCGGGCTGAAAAACTGATCATCATTCCAGCGGGCGACAATGTTGTGCGTCTGCTGCCACCACTCATCATCAATGAAGCTGAGATTGCGGCCGCTGTAGAGCGGTTGGATCGGGCTTGCGCATCTTTTGATCTGCAAGCTGCACCGGCTCAAGAGAAAGCTTAATCATGTCGACGTCCGTTCGCCATTTCCTCGATTTGACCGATATTTCGGCCATCGAATTGCGCAAGATTTTGGACTCTGCGGCAGCCATTAAGGCAGCGCGTCGCAAGGGCCAGCTGGCCAAGGATCGTCCCTTGATTGGCAAAAGTCTGGCGATGATTTTTGACAAGCCCTCAACTCGCACACGTGTCTCGTTTGATATGGCCATGCGCGAATTGGGCGGTGAGACAATCATGCTCACGGGTCAAGAAATGCAGCTGGGACGGGGCGAAACCATCGCTGACACAGCGCGCGTTTTGTCGCGCTACGTCGATGCCATCATGATCCGTATTCTCGATCACGAAGACATGCGCGAGCTTGCGCGCTTCTCCAGCGTGCCTGTCGTCAACGGTCTCACCAAGCGTTCGCATCCGTGTCAGGTGATGGCCGATGTGTTGACGTTTGAAGAACATTGCGGCCCCATCAAGGGCCAGACCGTGGCTTGGACAGGCGACGCCAACAATGTGTTGGCAAGCTGGATTCATGCCGCCCAACGCTTTGATTTTACAATCAATGTCGCGACACCAAAAGACCTCGGCCTGCCTCAGGCTTTGATCGATTGGAGCAAGGCCAATGGTGCGCGCGTGAACGCCACGCAAGATCCGTTTGCCGCTGTTGAAGGTGCCTCTGCGATCATCTCTGATTGCTGGGTCTCGATGGGTGATGAGGAAGAAGCGCGTCACCGTCACAAGCTTTTAGCCCCCTATCAGGTCAACGCTAAGTTGATGGGGGCTGCCCAAAAGAACGCGATCTTTATGCATTGTCTGCCCGCCCATCGCGGCGAAGAAGTCACCGATGAAGTGATGGATGGACCGCAGTCGGTGGTGTTCGATGAGGCGGAAAATCGCCTGCATGCCCAAAAGGGTATCCTTGCTTGGTGCATGGGGACTTAAGGCGCATGAACACGACGGTCACGCGTCCCATTTCAGACGTGGGGACGGATGATTCCGTTCTCCCCTATGCCGTTGAGCCTTTGGATGTGCGCGGCCGTATGGTGCGCCTTGGCCCCGCCATTGATCGCATTCTGGCTCGCCATGTCTACCCAGCCCCCGTCGCCCGCCTGCTGGGCGAGGCGGTGGCGCTGACGGTTTTGCTGGGCTCCTCGCTGAAGTCCGAGGGCCGCTTTCAGATGCAGACGAAAAGCGACGGCATTGTTGAGATGCTGGTCGTGGATTTTGATGCACCTGACCGGGTGCGCGCCTTTGCGCGTTTTAATGAGGCGGCGCTGGCAGCTCTGCCCGCGGGTCAAGTTGATTCCGCGACATTGCTAGGCACGGGCCATTTGGCGTTTTCGATCGATCAAGGGTCGGAGATGTCCCGCTATCAGGGCGTCGTGCCGCTCGAAGGGCAGGGTCTAGAGGCCGCAGCCCATCAATATTTCCGCCAGTCCGAGCAGATCCCAACCTTGGTGCGCTTGGCCGTGGCTGAAAACCTCACCGGCCAGGGCAGTCATTGGCGTGCCGGCGGCTTGCTGCTGCAATTCCTGCCATCTTCATCTGAGCGCCAACGCCAGATCGATCTCCACCCCGGCGATGCGCCAGACGGCTCAGAGCACGCTCCCTTCACCGAGGATGATGCTTGGCTCGAAGCCCTCTCGCTGGCGTCCACCGTTGAGGACCACGAATTGGTGGACCCGTTGCTGTCGAGTGAGCGGCTGCTTTATCGATTGTTTCACGAGCGCGGCGTCAAAGTCTTTGAATTACAGCCCGTCGTTGAGGCGTGCCGCTGTTCCACGGATCGTATCCGGGACATGTTGGTCCGCTTTAGCCACCAAGAGCGCCTCGATATGGTCGGCGACAATGGTCATATTGGCATTACATGCGAATTTTGCTCGACCCATCGCGACTTTGATCCGGCCGATTTTTCTCCCGAGGCATAAAGCTGCGGGGGCTGCGTTAAAACATTGAAAAACACTGCGTAATCATTAGTCAGCAAAGCTAATGCGCCGTCTTGACTTGTGGGGCTCATGCTTCATATTCGACCTCAAATCAAATAAAAGTACGGCAAAAGCACGTGCAATCCCGTCACGGCCTAGAAAGCCATGTGTCGGAGCTTGCCGGTTTGCTGTTTGGGAACGAGGGGAACGTCAAGTTGTCATTACTTCTTCAAGAAGGCGCGGCGTCTACGAGACCGGATGTTAAAATCCGTCTTGATGGGCTCTCGAAAGTTTTTCATACGCGCGCGGGCTCTTTTACTGCTCTTGATCCCATCACACTCGACGTGCCTACCGGCTGTTTTTTCATGATCGTTGGCCCATCGGGCTGCGGAAAAACCACGCTGCTGCGTATTTTGGCGGGCCTCGACAAACAATCGAGCGGCACTGTTGAAATCAGCGCGCCAGCTGCGGGCCGCCCCAGCAATTCCATGGTGTT
>CAIUDK010000345.1 GCA_903897875.1 uncultured Hyphomicrobiales bacterium | reverse complement strand
GACGCAGAAATTCTCAGCCTTGCGCTTGATGGCGCTGCACAGGCTGGCGCACCAGCTCTTGATATTCGCATTGGTGATGCTGGTCTTTTCAACAGTCTGCTGGATGCACTGAACCTGCCCTTCGTTTGGCAACGTCGTATTCGTCGCGGCCACATGCGCGGGCAACCGCTCGATGTCATTCTGGCCCCAAGCACCAACGGCTCAAGCGCCGATCACTCTGGCGTGTTGGCAGCTCTTGAGGGTGTCGACAAACAGGGCGCGCGCGCTCTCGTGGAAGATCTGCTCTCCATTGCTGGCATTTCGTCCGTGGGTGGCCGCTCAGCCAATGAAATCGCCGAGCGCTTTCTTGAACAGGCTGCAATGAAGACTTCAGCCTTTAGTGACACCACACGAAAAGTCATTGAAGCGTTTCTCGATGTTAGCGGCAATCCCGACAGCGCCTCGCGCAAGCTGCGCGCGCTTGCCAGTGATGCCAAGATTGATCTGACAGCGGCACTCGATGCCTTTGATGCGCGCACGAATTTTCTGGCTGTGCGCGGACTTGATGTGGCTGCCATGAACTTCTCGGCCCGCTTTGGACGCAATCTCGATTATTACACTGGCTTCGTCTTTGAAGCGCACGACCGCAACCGCACCGATGGCCGCGCGATCATTGGCGGTGGCCGCTATGACCGCCTGCTGAAAACGCTTGGTGCGACCACCGACATTCCAGCTGTGGGCGCTGCAATCTGGTGTGATCGTTTGTTTGAGGGAACAGCATCATGACATCCACGCTCGTTCTCGCCGTCCCTTCAAAAGGACGCCTCCAAGAAAACTCGAATGCGTTTTTTGCGCGTGCTGGATTGAAGGTCGCCCAAGGCCGTGGTGTGCGCGATTATCGCGGCACTTTGGCTGGCATGCCCAATGTCGAGATCGCCTTTTTGTCGGCCTCGGAAATTGTGCAGCAATTGGCCAATGGCACCGTGCACATGGGCGTCACAGGTGAAGACCTTGTGCGCGAAACACTGTCTGATGCCGATGAGCGCGTTGAGCTTTTGACGCCGCTTGGCTTTGGCTATGCCAATGTTGTGGTCGCCGTTCCACAAGCGTGGATTGATGTGCGCACCATGTCGGATCTGGAAGATGTGGCCGCTGCGTTTCACGCGCGCCGCAACAGCCGCATGCGCGTTGCCACCAAATATGTGAACCTCACACGTCGCTTTTTTGCAGCGCAAGGCGTCACCGATTATCGCATCGTTGAAAGCCTTGGCGCGACTGAGGGCGCACCGGGCGCTGGTCAGGCTGAGCTGATTGTGGACATCACCACAACAGGCGCCACGCTGGCCGCCAATGCGCTGAAGATTTTGGATGACGGCGTTATGCTGCGCTCCGAGGCTAACCTCGTGGCCTCACTCAATGCTGATTGGAATGCGAAAACCAAAGAAACGGCACGCGCCATTCTGACCCGCATTGCAGCTGAAGAAAACGCCCGCACCTCGCGCGAAGTGCGCACCCTCATCGCAAACCCAAAGATCATTGCTGCTGAAGCAGAGACTTTGTTTGGTGCAAGAGCACCCTTTGGTGTCAGTGCTGAGGGCCCGTTGAGCCTGCAATGCGCGCCAGACAAGGCGGCACCATTAGCCGATTGGCTGATCGAGAAAGGCGCGGCCCACGTCAGCGTCGCCTCACTCGATTATTTGTTCAGCGCCCACAACGATCTTTACGAGCGGCTTTCCAAACGTATCGGCTGAGAACAGCCGTCTGCCAAGAGGATCGGCTGAGACAGCCTTCCGCTAAACGTATCGGCTGATTATTCAGCCGGTACGCCGTGCGAAATATCCACCGCAGTGAAGCTACCGTGTGCATTGGCTCTAAGCTCAACGCGACGGCTATGGAATGCCTCCAACGTTTTGCGATGACCAATCGACACGATGGTCGTCTTGGGCATTTTTTCGGCGATCATTTTATAAAGAAGCGCTTCGCTTGTTTCATCCAAAGCAGAGGTTGCTTCATCCAAGAACAGCCAATCGGGTTGCGCTAGCACAGCGCGCGCAAGGGCGAGCCTTTGCTGCTCACCACCCGACAAACGCTGCGCCCAATTGTCATCCTCATCCAGACGATCAACAAAGTCTGGCAGTCGTGCTTGCTCCAACGCATCGCGGATGGTCGCATCATCAAACATCGCAGCATCGGATGGATAGGTGATGGCTGAACGCAGACGCCCCATCGGCAGATAAGGTTTTTGCGGCAACAACATCACATGCGCCCCCACCGGCACATGCACTTGACCCATACCAAAGGGCCAAATGCCAGCAATGGCGCGGAACAAAGTCGATTTGCCTGAGCCCGACGGGCCTGTAACAAGCACCGCATTACCAGCTTCGAAAACCAGATTGGTGTTCGACACAATCGTGCGCCCATCTGGCAAGCTCAACGACACATCCATCAAGGACACATCTGAGCCCAAGGCAATCGTTGGTGTGACCTGCGTTTTACTATGGCTAGCGGCTTCAATGGCGTCATCGAACGTCGTGAGACGATCGAGCACAGCTTTGAAGTCAGCAAGCGACGTATAATAGGTGATGAAGAAATCCAGCGCGCCTTCCACGCGCGCAAATGCGCCCGCAGTTTGGGACAAAACGCCGAGCTGAATTTTGCCCGCAAAATAAAATGGCGCTGCCACAATATACGGAATGAATGGGCTGATCTGGCCATAGCTGGCGGTAAAGGCCATCAGCTTTTTGCGCAGATCAACGATCTGCAAATAATTGGCAAAGATATTCCCAAAGCGCCCCATCGACGATTTGCGCTCTGCCGTCTCACCGCCCAAAAGCGCGACCTGCTCGCTATATTCGCGCAAGCGCGCCAATGAAAAGCGGAAATCAGCCTCAAAGCGCTGACGCTCAAACGACAGACGCACCAAGGAGCGGCCAATGCCGTGCGTGATGATTGTGCCAATGGCAGCGTAGATGAGCGCCATCCAAAACAAGAAGCCCGGCACAGCGATTGTGGTGCCAGGAATGGTGAAGTCCGACGACAAATCCCAAAGAATAAGCGCGAAAGACACCAGCGAGCTGAGCGTTGAAATCAGCAAGATCGAATAAGAGTAAATGCCATAGCCGACGCTGCCGCCATCGATGAAGCGATTGACGTCTTCGGCAATACGCTGATCGGGGTTGTCTGCATTGCCTGAGCGCAGGCTCATGCGGTAATGGCTCGATCCATCCAGCCAGCGATTGACATAATGCTCAGTCAGCCAAGCGCGCCAACGGATAATCAACATCGATTGCATGATGAATTCTATGATCATGCTGGCGATGTAGAGGACGACCCAGAACAGAAATACAGTCAGCAGCAAATTCCAAAACTGCGCTTCGTCTTTATTCTGAATGGCATTGAACCAGTCGCGGTTGAAGTAGGACAGACGCACGGTCATGCCGACCTGCACCTGATTGATAAACACCAAAGTGCCGACCATGATTTGGGCAAGGCGACTTTCGGTAATCGCAAAGGCTGGAAGCGGCCAGATGCGCGCCGTTGTCATTGTATGAGATTTGAAAAAACGATCTGCAATGCCGGTGATCTTGCTCACCACAGGCACAAACGACACGACCCAGACCAGAACGGAAAAGATAGCGACTGTCAGCGGCACGCTTTCTGGCAGCAAATATTCTTTGAAAGACGCTGGCCACAGACCCAGCTTGGAAAGCAAAAAGATGGAGCCGAAGGCAACGACTTCCACACCAAAGATGGTGACGAAGATTTTTAGAAAACTCGACAGATTCTGTGAGCGCCATGTAGTGACCGCGCAGAGCAAACCGAAGCCGCCCAACAAGGGAACCGCAAAATCCGGAGTGTGGGTCGCAAGGGCGAGACACAAAACCGAGAACGCAGCGATAATGAGGCTGAGCAGTTTCATTCGAATATCCGTCGTTGGGGACCTGAGGCGCAATTATCTAACTATCAGTGATCTAACATAACCGCTGAGAAACACGAAAAAAGGGCCGTCCTAAGACGGCCCTTCTAACTTAAGCTAGGTCAACAGGGGGAAGGACTTAGAAGTCCATACCGCCCATGCCGCCCATGCCACCGCCGCCACCAGGCATTGATGGAGCCTTGTCGCGTGGAATGTCAGCAACCATTGCTTCGGTTGTGATCAGGAGGCCTGACACTGAAGCAGCATCCTGAAGAGCCGTACGAACAACCTTAGCTGGATCAACGATACCAGCCTCGATCATATCAACGTACTTTTCAGTCTGAGCATTGAAGCCGAAGGTCTCGGACTTGTTTTCCAAGATCTTGCCAACAACGATCGAGCCTTCAACGCCAGCGTTCTCAACGATCTGACGGATAGGAGCCTCAAGCGCCTTCAGCACGATGTTGATACCAGCCTGAACGTCAGCATTGTCGCTCTTGAGCAAGGCAACAGCTGCCTTAGCACGCAGAAGCGCAGTGCCGCCGCCTGGTACGATACCCTCTTCCACCGCAGCGCGTGTGGCGTTCAGAGCGTCGTCAACGCGGTCCTTCTTTTCCTTAACTTCTACTTCAGTCGCGCCGCCGACGCGGATAACCGCAACGCCGCCAGCGAGCTTAGCGAGACGCTCCTGGAGCTTCTCACGATCGTATTCTGAAGTGGTCTCTTCGATCTGAGCCTTGATCTGGGCAATACGGGCTTCAATAGCCTTCTTGTCACCAGCGCCGTCGATCACAGTGGTGTTTTCCTTGTCAATACGAACGCGCTTTGCACGGCCGAGCATTGCAGGTGAAACGGTCTCAAGCTTGATGCCGAGATCTTCTGAGATCATCTGGCCGCCTGTGAGGATCGCGATGTCTTCGAGCATCGCCTTACGACGATCACCAAAGCCCGGAGCCTTAACAGCAGCAACCTTCAAACCACCACGCAGCTTGTTAACGACGAGCGTGGCCAAAGCCTCGCCTTCGACGTCTTCTGCGATGATGAGCAAAGGCTTGCCAGACTGAACGACAGCTTCAAGAACAGGCAGCATTGGCTGCAAGCTTGAAAGCTTCTTCTCGTGGATGAGGATGTAGGGATCGTCGAGCTCAGCGATCATCTTTTCCGCATTCGTGATGAAGTACGGTGAGAGATAACCACGGTCGAACTGCATACCCTCAACAACGTCGAGTTCTGTCAGTGCGCTCTTGGATTCTTCAACAGTGATAACGCCTTCGTTGCCAACCTTCTGCATGGCATCAGCAATCATCTTGCCGATTGAAGTGTCACCGTTTGAAGAGATCGTGCCAACCTGAGCAACTTCGTCAGATGACTTGATCTTCTTGGCGCGCTTCTGGATGTCAGCAACAGCTGCGATGACAGCAAGGTCAACGCCGCGCTTCAAATCCATAGGGTTCATGCCGGCGGCGACATACTTAGCGCCTTCCTTCACGATAGCCTGTGCGAGAACGGTTGCAGTGGTTGTACCATCGCCAGCGGTGTCGTTGGTCTTGGAAGCCACTTCACGCACCATCTGTGCGCCCATGTTCTCGAACTTGTCTTCAAGCTCGATTTCCTTGGCAACAGTAACACCGTCCTTGGTGATACGTGGTGCGCCGAAGGATTTGTCGATCACAACATTGCGGCCCTTAGGACCGAGGGTGACCTTGACGGCATTTGCGAGGATGTCCACGCCGCGCAACATGCGGTCGCGCGCGTCAGACCCGAAACGTACGTCTTTAGCTGCCATGTCTATTTACTCCTGAACCGAATGGTTCTGCATGAAAAATGGGTGAAGGGTGGAAGGCGATTAGCCTACGATACCCATGATGTCGCTTTCCTTCATGATCAGAAGGTCTTCGCCATCGATTTTAACTTCGGTGCCTGACCACTTGCCAAACAGGACGCGATCGCCAGCCTTAACGTCGAGGGCTACCAGCTTGCCAGCATCATCGCGGCTACCGGGACCAACAGCGACCACTTGGCCTTCCTGTGGCTTTTCCTTGGCGGTATCAGGGATGATGATACCACCCTTGGTCTTTTCCTCGCCTTCGAGGCGCTTTACGACAACGCGGTCGTGAAGAGGACGGAATTTCATGAGCTCTTTTCCTATGGTGCACCCCACGAGTACGCCCGGACGATCCGGAGCTCTGGGGCGGGCAATAAATAGAGGTTCACTGTTAGCACTCGGTTAAGGTGAGTGCCAACACGCCCTTGGAGATAGGGATGGGGTTTTCCCCTGTCAAGGACAGGTCAGGTTGTTTTCTCGCATGAACCGACGTTTTTCTAAGCGGCTTGGCGGTTAACCATGATAAGACGGGCGCATAAGCGGGACCAAAAGCCACCGCCGGGCATTCTATTGCTAAGGCAGCAAGCAATATTGGCAAGAGATTGCGATTATATGACGGTTAGAACCAGATGATCGTAATCCTAGCCTCTCTCATCAATACAATAGCCAATCTCATCATTGGGTTGGGCGTGGCTCATTTACTTGGCCCCGATCAGTTCGGCCGCTTTGCCCTCGCTCTCCTCATTGCGATCACATTGCAAAGTGCCACCTTTGAATGGATCCGGCTTTCCACGGCGCGGCTGTATTCTGAACGCGTCCGGCTTGAACAGGGCGATCTGCGCGCCACTCTCGATCTTGCCTTTTGGAGCATCGCGGGCGGACTTGTCGTCATGGGCGCTGCTTTGCTCACTCTTGGCATCGTCTTCGACGCAGAGCGCTCCATCATTGTCGCGGCCGGGGCGATGGCTTTGACCAATGGGCTTTTTGATTATCGAATCGCTTTGTCGCGTGCGCGCTTTCGCGATGAAATCTATGCGCGCATGTTGCTCATTAAAAACGGCCTCTCGCTTGTTGTCACTCTCCTCTTCGCCTTCCTTTTTCAGTCGGGCTCGGCTGGCGTTGCTGCCCTTGTGGTCAGTATGGTGGGCTCGCTCGCACTCACATGGCTGCCATTGCGCGATCCAAATACTGGGCGCGCGCGTCTGACGCTTGCCAAACAATGTCTTGGTTACAGTATGCCCATTGTCGCTTCAGGCCTGCTCTATCTTTTGATTTCGCTCGGCAATCGGGCCGTGGTGACGCATTTTCACGGCTATGGGGAAACCGGCCAATTCTCGCTTGCCTTCGACATCGGCCAGCGAGTCATTGGCGCGATTGGATTGGCGCTGGATATTTTGCTGTTTCAAATGGCGGTGCGTGCCGATGAGCAAGATGGCCGCGAGGCGGCGAGCGTTCAGGTTCAGCGCAATATCACCGCGCTTCTAGCTGTGCTCGCACCTGCCTGTCTTGGTCTTTGGCTTGTTCTTCCCAGCCTAAAGACGACATTGATTTCAAACGATTATAGGGAAGTGTTCGGCGATTATTTCGTCATTCTCCTGCCCGGCTTTTTCTTCGCGGGCCTCTCGATCTTTGGGCTCAATCAGATTTTTCAAATTACCCATCGCACATGGCCCATGATTGCAGCCGCTCTTGCGGGCGTGGTCGCAAATATCGTTCTTATTTTTGTCCTGCCGCATCAAACACATGCGCAAGCCATTGCGCTTGCGCAATCGGGATCGTCGTTTGTTTGCTTTCTCGTCCTCGTCGCCTTTGCCTATCGCCAAAAAGCAAAGGGACCCAAATGGCAGGATTGTGCGACCATCGCATTGGCCTGCGCGGCCATGGTGGTATCTGGCCTGCCGTTGCGAGAGTTCGCGCCCGGCTTAGTTTTAATGGCTTTGCAGATTGTGAGTGGCGTGATCGTTTATGCCACATGCCTGTTGGTTTTTAATATTGGCGATATGCGCATGCATCTTCGTATGCAGTGGAATGCGCGAAAATTTACCAATACCTAAGACATCTTTCTAAACGGTTGCAAAGCGCGCCTGCTGTTGAGAATTGCATAACCATAAAAAGCATTTAGACACTATCAGCTCGCATTTTAGTTTATCTTGAATCGTAGGCGCCACCTGTTTTTAAGTGCGTCGCGTTCGAGTTTTGATCATGAAATTTTTTGTGTCCGTTTCCTATTGTGCGTTGACCGTTGGTCTCAGCCTGTGCGCGCAGGCGCTTCCCGCTCATGCGGGCTCTCCAAACACTATGTATGTTGAGGCGAGCCCCTATGGCTATAATCCCAACGAGCCGCGCCGCCCGGGAATGATCGAACAAGACATTCGAACACGGCAGGTCTCGCCAAACGATTTGGCGTTTCCGCCTAGCCCGCAAGCTGCAAGAGCTGCTGCCGATGCTCTCCATCAAGGCTACCGCAAAGAGGTACCCGTCGATCAGCGGCAAGCTATTGTTCCGCAACAGCAAATGCAGCAAGCACCGCGCGTCAATTACGCGCCGCAGCCGCAAGCCCAGACACAACCGCAGCCACAGCAGCCCCGCTATGTGTTGCAATCTGGGGCGCAGCCGTCTGCTCCAGACCAACAACGTCAGGTGCGCCACCAACCGCCTGCTCCTGAGCCCTACAATCAGCCAAATTTCGTCGCACGGCCCATGCAACAGGCGGCGTTAGCGCCTGTTCTACAAGCACCACACCCTATCGCACGTTCGAAATTTCAGCGGCAAGAAGTGGACTATGAAACCACAGAAAAAGCCGGCGCCATCGTGGTCGATACGCCGAACCATTTTCTCTATCTTGTGCTGGGGTCTGGCCGCGCCTTGCGCTATGGAATTGGCGTTGGACGTCCCGGTTTTGAATGGGCTGGCATGAAAGAAATCACCCGCAAGGCCGAATGGCCTGCTTGGATTCCGCCCCAAGAAATGCTGCTGCGTCGACCAGACCTCCCTAAGCGGATGGAAGGTGGGCCGGACAATCCACTGGGCGCTCGCGCGCTCTATCTTGGATCTAGCCTCTACCGAATTCACGGTACGAACGAGCCCTCAACCATCGGACTCAATCTATCGTCGGGCTGTATTCGCATGATGAATGAAGATGTTACCGATCTTTATGAGCGGGTTGGCGTTGGCACGCGCGTCGTGGTGATCTGACGCGATCAAACAACAGGCTTTTGCGCCCCGGCTTCAACCGGGGCGCTGACTATTTAAACGTCGGTTGTGTCAGAGCCTGAACTGCCATTGTCCCATGACGATCCGTCATCAGGGGAGCCGCCGCCGAGCCAAGACGAATCGTCGGCATCATTTGAGTTGTTGTATTGTGAGTCTAGCGCGTTGTTTGTGCTGCTTTGATCAGCGCTTTGGCCGCGCTCGAAGGTCTGGCTGATGCTGGCCATATCATCGGCTGGCAGGTCGGGTGAAAACCCTGTGCCAATGCCCGCTGGATTGTTGTGCTGACCAAACAGGCCACGAATGGAATCGGCCAAAAGCACGCCACCCGCGACCCCTGCCGCTGCCCCCAAAGCGCCTTTTAGAAAGCCCCCGCCACCAGATGGTGAACTCGCCGTCTGACCCCATGGGCCGGGCTGAGGTTGTGGTTGGGCATAAGTTTGCGCGCCATAGTGTTGCTGCGGCGGCGCTGAGGTTTGCCCCCATCCTCGCGCACCAGATGCTTCATCACCGCCCGAGATCGGAACTGAAGTTCGGCTGGCTGATTGAGCAGTCGCAGACGCCGCACCCCCAAAGAGCGAACGGCTGACATTGCCGAGAAACGATGTGCCTGTACCCGATTCCAGCTCGTGAATACGCGCTTCCAAGGCCTGCAGCTGTTCATCAGCAGCTTTAAGCGCTTGTTCTTGAACAAGAACAGCTTGAGCTAGGACATAGACGGTTTGGGGCTGGGCGCGGGAGAGCATGCCAAGGACGTCATCAGCCTCAGGATCGCGCGGCTGGCTCGCTGAAGCTTTCACCCGCTGGCATAGATTTCTGAGAAGTTCCCGTTCTTCAGGGGTCATCCATCATCTCCATCTCAAATGCGCCTCAAAGGCTGCTTGATAGATATGGGAAAGAGATGGAGCAAACCAAGCCCACAGCCAGTGCGAGACAAAAGAAAAGGTCTAGACAAAAGAAAACGCGCGACCCGAGGGCCGCGCGTTAAAATTAAGAAGCTAAGAGCTTCGAAAGATTACTTCACGTCTTTCGCTGTGAAAGCGAAGGAGAGTGTACCTACGAAGCGCTGGCCGCAATAGCTCGACAGTGAAGCATTGTCTACCAAGCAGTTAGCCTTGCTCAGGCTTGTGCCGTAGTAACGTGCGTCAAGAGTTGCGAACTTGTAGGTGTAAGAAACACCTGCATTGTAGAGGTTGTAGCTGACAAGCTTTGTACCAGCATCAAGGAAGCCACCATTCTTGGTTGTACCAAGGATCTGGCGACCGAACTCACCCGACACTGCAAAGTTTGCTGGAAGCACGTACTTAGCAGTTACTGAGACGTACTGACCATTTGTTGCAAGGTTTGCGTAGTTAGGCGAATAGAAGTAGTTCGCGCCAACTGAGAAAGCCTCGGTGACTGCGTAGCCAGCCTTGCCGTAGATCTCGCCGTAAGCAGGCTTAGGACCGACTGGTGAGTTTGGATAGTTGTAAGCAATCACGCCAACATCTGTTGTGAACGCGCCGAATGTGCCGCGAACGCCAGCTGCTGTGTCCAACTCAACTGAAGGGCTAGCTGCTGTTGGCGAAAACTTGATGCTGTAACCAGCTGCGTTGGCATAAGCCTGCCATGTGCTTGAGAAAGCGTAGTTAACTTCTGCAGTAGCAGAAATGCTAGCAGCGTGGTTCGACTGTGTGATGCCACGTGAGATGTAGTCGGTGGTGATGCCAGCGCCGACAACGAAGTCCCAAGGTGAAACTACAACAGGTGCAGCAAGTGGCTTCTTCTTTGAAGGAAGATCAGCTGCGATTGCTGAACCAGCGAATGTTGCAGCAATAACTGCGAGTGAAAGAATTTTTTTCATTTGATAGCTCCGTTTTTTGTCTCGGGCCGACGCCTTAGACTTAACTGATGGCCCAACCTGAAGCGCAGCAGACAAATTCGCAAGGGAACAACATGTGCAAATGCACAAACATTAAGCAATTGTGACGCTCAAGGCCCATTCAATTGTTCGCTGTTGCAATATCGCAACAATTTTTTGGTTAAGGTTGAGTTAAATTCTCAAGAATGAGCTAATTAGGCCGCGGATTGGCTCAATTGTGGCGATTGCGAGAGCTCATTACGGCAACAATTTTGAGTCGTTTGCGCCCCTAAGTGTCTGTGACATTTCTAGAATCAACGCATTGCGCTGCACCAACCGGTCCCGCTCCAAATGTTTCAATCTCATAAAGAAAACAGCGCCGCATCCCGCCACAAACGAAAACGCGCAACCCTAAGGCTGCGCGCTCAACTCAAAATAACTTAGGATTGTGTCGTCTATTTCAAATCTTTTGATGTGAATGCGAAGGAAAGCGAGCCGACAATCGCCGAGCCGCAATAACTCGACCGCCGCCATCCGTCATTTTCAACCTGAGTCAAAACAAAGCAATCGCGCGTGCTCAAACTGGAATCATGCCAGCGCAGATCAGCGGTTGCGAACTTATACGTATAAGATAGTCCCGCGTTCCAATAATTATAGT
>CAIUDK010000344.1 GCA_903897875.1 uncultured Hyphomicrobiales bacterium | reverse complement strand
GATAAGGGCTATGATCCAGCCTATGGCGCGCGCCCTCTCAAGCGCACCATCCAAAAGTTCGTCCAAGATCCCTTGGCTGAACTCATTCTGGGTGGTCGCGTCAAAGCGGACGAGACCATCTCCATCACAGTGGAAGATGGTGCGCTCAAAATCGGTGACGCTTTGGTCTCGCAGCCCGTCGCCAAGCCAAAAACTGACGCGAGCGCCACCGTCGTGACATTTCCTAAAACGAAATAAAGCGACTATCCAAACCAGTGCCATTGGGAGCCCAGCAACAGCAGGACTCCCAATGCGGCGCGGTAGGCCACGAAGGGCCATGACGAGAACCGCTCAAGAACATGCATCAGGGTCCAGATCGCCACAAAGGCAGAGATGGATGCCACGACCAGACCAACACCCAAAACAGCCCAAGCCTCAAGCGTGATGTGCGCGTGGTAAAGCTCGAACAATTCTTTGAGGCCCGCCAAAGTAATCGCCGGTAGGCCCAGCAAAAACGAAAAGCGCGCAGCCTCGTCTCGCTTGAGACCTAAAAACAGTGCCGCCGTCAAAGACGAGCCAGAGCGTGAGATGCCGGGGATCAAAGCGCCCACCTGAGCAAGACCCACAATCATCGCATCCAGCAAGGTGATGTTTTCGAACGTCCGCTTGTGCTTGGCCAAGAGCTCAGCCAGCGCCAACATCAGCGCCATGAACAGACAGGCCGCCCCAATCACCTCAAGCGAGCGCAAAGGCGAGTTGCAGGTGTTGAGTACTTTGGACAGGGCCAGACCCGCAATGCCGATGGGAATGGTTGCCAGCCCGATCCAGATCACAAAGCGCAAATGCCAATCTTGGAAATCGCGCCGGGCCAAAGCACTGAGCGAACCACTCGCTAATCCGCGCACATCACTCCAAAAATAACTGACCACGGCGGCAAGGGCGGCCAATTGCATGGCGGCAGAAAACGCGGAGCCCGGATCTTGCCATCCCAGAAGCGCTGGCACGATGCGCATATGCGCGGTCGATGAGATGGGCAGCAGCTCCGTTATGCCTTGCACGACGCCAAGCACAGCGACCTTACTATAACCAAGGGCGACGAAGCCGGTATCAATCGATCCAGTACATGCATCGGCCATGGTTTATCCTTGAAGTTAGAAATCAGAATGGGTCGCTAGAACTGCGAATCGAAGTCTTTCTCGACAATCCTGACAATATTTTCAAGAATTTCCACTACATCATAATTCTTAGGTGTGAAGACAGCCGCGACCCCTGCGTCAAGCAAGAGTACTTCGTCCTCAGGCGGAATGATTCCCCCCACGATGAGGGGCATATGAAGATCAGCCTCTTTGAGCTTTTTCAAAATATCGAGGGCCAGCTGAATATGCGAGCCCGACAGGATCGATAGGCCCAAGCAATGCGCTTTGGATTTGATCGTGGCGGCAATGATTTCCGTCGAGGTCTGTCGGATACCTTCATAGATCACTTCAATGCCAGCATCGCGCGCACGCACAGAGATCTGCTCTGCCCCATTGGAATGGCCATCCAAGCCGGGCTTGGCGACCACAAAGGTGAGACGACGCCCCAATTTGCGCGACACACGCTCAACCTCATGGCGCAGAGGATCCAACGCCTCAACGCCTTGCCGCGCATGAGCAGATACGCCCGTGGGTGCGCGATATTCACCAAAGATCGAGCGAAACAGATGCGCCCATTCGCCCGTTGTCACGCCAACTTTGGCTGCGGCAATAGAGGGCTCCATAATATTTTCACCCGAACGCGCCGCTTCCTCTAAGCGCACCAAAGCATTTGCAACGGCAATCGGATCACGCGCCGCGCGCCAAGCCACCAGCCGCTCAATTTGTTCCTGCTCGACATAATCAGGCACTTTCAAAATGGCTTCTGCCTGACCCACAAGCGGCGAGGGTTCTGATTCGGTAAATCTGTTTACGCCCACCACAATCTGACGGCCATCCTCGATGCCCTCAACACGCGCTGTGTTGGACGCGACCAATTGCGATTTCAAATAGCCATTCTCTGTGGCCGCAATGGCCCCGCCCATGCCCTCAATGTTTTTGAGCTCCGTGCGCGCCAGCTCCTTGAGCTGCGCCACCTTGCGCGCAATCTCGTCACTGCCGTCTAGAATATCGCCAAATTCCAACAGATCGGTTTCATAGGCCATGATCTGTTGAATACGCAGCGACCATTGCTGATCGAAGGGACGCGGCAAACCCAACGCCTCGTTCCACGCTGGCAGCTGCACAGCACGCGCGCGCGCTTGCTTGGACAAAACGACCGACAACATTTCAATCAAAATACGAATGACATTGTTCTCAGGCTGCTGCTCAGTCAGGCCCAGAGAGTTCACTTGAACACCGTAGCGAAAGCGCCGCAATTGCTCGTCTTCAATCTTATAGCGATTGAGCGTGATCTCGTCCCACAACTCAGCAAAGGCGCGCATTTTGCAAACTTCAGTGATGAAGCGCATGCCAGCGTTGCAAAAGAATGAGATGCGGCCAACGATATTGGCAAACTGCGCAGGTGTTAAATCTTTCTGCGCCTTCACATGATCGAGAATGGCTAGGGCTGTGGCAAGCGCAAAGCTCAACTCCTGCTCAGGCGTCGCGCCCGCTTCTTGCAAATGATAAGAGCAGACGTTGATGGGATTCCATTTGGGAATCTCTTTGGACGCAAAAATAATCAAATCGGACGCAAGACGCAGCGACGGATTGGGCGGAAAGACATAGGTGCCGCGCGCCAAATATTCTTTTATAATGTCGTTCTGCGTCGTACCTTGCAGCGTGTTACGAGCTACACCTTGGTCCTCAGCCGCAGCAATATAGAGCGCCATCAGCCATGGAGCTGTGGCGTTGATGGTCATAGATGTGTTCATTGAGGCAATGGGAATGTCCTCAAACAACAATTTCATATCGCCCAAATGACAAATAGGAACGCCGACTTTTCCCACTTCACCTTTGGCCATTATATGATCTGAATCATAGCCAGTTTGTGTTGGAAGATCGAAAGCAACAGACAGGCCCGTTTGGCCTTTGGCTAAATTGCTCCGATAGAGGCGATTGGAATCTCTAGCGTTCGAATGACCAGCATAGGTACGAAAGATCCAAGGCTTATCTTTCGTGATCTTATCCTTTTGACCTGTTGCAGATCTGTCTTCAGTATGGCTCATGATAAAATCCCGACGGACCCGCGCAATTCAAGGGTTGCAACAAACTAGAATTTATTTTGTTGCAATGCACCTATCCTAAAGTCGCGGTATTTTTATGTCTCCATTTGAGCTTGAAAATTACATCAGACATTTGCGTTATAACTATTGATTGATTGCCGAACGGATAAAGCCTTCAGGAGTCTCTTGTGACCACACATGACGCTGCCATAAAAAAAGACCTTTACGAAGTGGGTGAAATTCCGCCGCTTGGACATGTGCCTGCGCGCATGTATGCGTGGACCATTCGAAAAGAACGCCATGGGCCGCCTGAAACATCTATGCTGATGGAAGTGGTTCCTACATGGGAGCTCGACAGTCACGACGTGCTCGTGCTCGTGATGGCAGCGGGTGTGAACTACAATGGCGTTTGGGCAGCGCTCGGCGAACCCATCTCAGTTCTTGACGTCCACAAATTACCGTTTCACATCGCGGGTTCCGACGCATCTGGCATTGTTTGGGCAGTAGGCTCGAAGGTTAAGCGTTGGAAAGTGGGCGATGAAGTCGTTGTCCATTGCAATCAAGATGATGGTGATGATGAGGAGTGCAACGGCGGCGATCCAATGTTCTCAGCCTCACAACGCATTTGGGGTTATGAGACGCCAGACGGATCTTTCGCCCAATTCTGCCGCGTTCAAGATCGCCAATTGATGAAACGACCACGCCATCTGTCGTGGGAAGAGAGCGCTTGCTACACGCTCACTCTGGCCACCGCGTACCGCATGCTGTACGGCCACGAGCCCCATCGCCTAAAGCCCGGCGATAATGTTTTGGTCTGGGGTGCGTCTGGCGGGCTTGGCGTGTTTGGCGTGCAATTATGCGCGGCGGCGGGCGCCAATGCCATTGGCGTTATCTCAGATGAAACAAAGCGCGACTATGTGCTCTCGCTGGGAGCTAAGGGCGTTATCAATCGCAAGGATTTTAATTGCTGGGGCCAATTACCAAAGGTGAACACGCCTGAGTTTAATACCTTCATGGTGGAAGCACGTAAATTTGGCAAAGCCATATGGGACATCACGGGCAAAAAAGATGTCGACATTGTTTTCGAACATCCCGGCGAGCAAACCTTCCCCGTCTCAACCTTCGTCGTGAAGCGCGGCGGCATGGTTGTGTTTTGTGCAGGCACCACTGGCTTTAACATCACCTTTGATGCGCGCTTCGTATGGATGCGCCAGAAGCGAATCCAAGGGTCGCATTTTGCACATCTCAAACAGGCAGCTGCGGCTAATCAATTCGTCATAGATCGTCGCGTTGATCCTTGCATGTCGGAAGTGTTCCCGTGGGATAAGATTCCTTACGCCCATACCAAAATGTGGAAAAATCTCCATGCCCCTGGAAACATGGCTGTATTGGTGAACTCGCCGCGCGCAGGGCTTAAAACCTTGGACGATGTGATTGCCGCAACGCAGGAAAAGTCATCCTAGGCGTGACACCCTGATCTACATTTGGGTCTTGTCGTGTTAAACACGAGCGGCAAGACGCCAGAGGTATGATCTTTTGAACACGAGCAAAGCCAGCATAGCGCTCGCCTCAGCGGGCTTTGTTCTCATCTGGTCCACAGGCTGGATCATGGCGCGTTTTGCGGTGCCTGATTCGCCCCCATTAACCTTTCTGCTGTTCCGGCATTTTGGCGCCGGATTGTGCCTGATGGTATTGGCGCTTTGGATGCGGGCCGACTGGCCCAAGGGCAAGGCGTGGGGCCATGCGGCGGTCTCAGGCATCCTCTTACACGCTGGCTATCTAGGCTGCGTTTGGTACGCGATCTCCCAAGGCATGCCAGCCTCAATCGCGGCTCTCTTGTCTGCCGTCCAACCCATTCTCACCATCTGCTTGGCGCCGCGGCTTTTGGGTGAAACGGTCACTCCCAAACAATGGCTGGGCGTTACCTTAGCCACTCTTGGCTTGTGCGTCGTACTTGGGCCACGCCTCTTCAATTTGGAAGCCGATGCGCTGAGCAAATCCCTCGTGCCTTTGCTTATCAATCTGGTTGGCATGCTGTCGCTGACAGCTGGCACGCTCTATCAAAAGACATTTCGTTATAAGGCGGATATTCAGTCGGTTGCAGCCATTCAGTATGGTGCATCTCTGCTCATCACCCTGCCCTTCGCGCTCATGATGGAGGATATGCAAATCCATTGGACGCCCACCATCATTCTGACCATGCTTTGGTCCGTGTTGGGTGTTTCGGTTGGCGCGATTTTGCTCTTCTTATTTTTGATTAAGAGAAACGAAGTGGTCAAATCCTCACAGTTATTTTTCCTTGTCCCGCCAGCATCAGCCATTCAGGCCTATCTATTTTTTGGTGAAACATTTAGCGCAATTCAATTGGCAGGGATTTGTCTAACTGTACTTGGAGTTGCTTTATCGAGCCTGTAGATTTAATATTTTCAAACAAAAATAATAGCTCATCATAAAGTCTAACATGATATTAAAGTTCGAAAATATTCGATTCAAACGCATCGCGATCACGATCACATGCGTCGCCATCTTACGAATATTGAGCATTCTCTTTCAATTGAACGTGGATCTCTTCTTCGAACATAACCGATGGATAAGCATCCTTTACATCCCCGCCGGTATCAATATTTTTGCTGTGTTAATTGCAAACTATCAGGGCATGGCTGGCATAGCGCTGGGAACTTTTATTTGGAACTTGCTGGCCCAACACCTCAGCCTTGACGAAAACATAGCCATCGCCTGCGTCTCTGGCCTCACTGGTGGATGTGCAGTCTACGTCTTCAACTGGCTGTCACGCCAGCCATCCACCAATTCGACTTGGTCCAAGATGTCTCTATCGCGCATGATTTTTTTGTTCGCGCTTTATGGCGTCATCAACACCGCAGCGCATAATCTCACTTTTGTATCCGTGCTCAGAGATTATGAGCTATCTCTCACCAACGTCACTCATATGTTTATCGGTGATTTTACGGGCGCGCTTTTGCTTTTCATTTTTCTCAATCTGGCAACGTCTCTTTGGATGGCGACACAACAGCCATCCAAAAGAAACGTTTAAGACGACGCCAGATTGTATGGAACGGCGCTTAAGCTAACGCGCCGTGGCAGTGCTTGTATTTTTTACCAGAGCCACATGGGCAAAGCTCATTGCGCCCAACGCGTCCCCAGCTCTCGGGATTATTTGCATCGCGCTCTTCAGCAGGAGTGGGCTCCAGAGCCATAAAGGCTTCTGGTGAAAGGGCGCCAGCGGCGATCATCTCGTTGATTTGGGCAAGATTCTCACTGTCCTCGTCGAACGTCGATTGTGACCCACCCATGGTTTGTGCCGGCGCATCAAATGCGACTTCAACGCGCATCAATTGTGCTGTTGAGACTTCGTGCCATTTGTTAATAAGCCCGTTGAAAAGCTCAAACGCTTCCGACTTATATTCGTTGAGCGGATCGCGCTGTGCATAGCCACGCCAGCCAATTACTTGGCGCAGATGATCGAGCATCACGAGATGTTCGCGCCAGAAATGATCGAGCACTTGGAGAACAATTTGTTTTTCCAAATAGCGCATCACGTCAGGCGTGTTCTTCTGCGTGCGCTCGGCATAGGCGGCATCAGCTGCCGACTGAAGACGATCACGGATTTCCTCTTCCGCAATGCCTTCTTCTTTAGCCCAATCTGCAATCGGCAGATTTAGGTTAAGCTCTTCACGTACAGCGGCATCCAAGCCTGCAATGTCCCATGCATCGGCATAAGCGTCGTGCGGAATGAACTTGGTCACAAGATCATCCACGACATTGCAGCGCATGTCGCTGACAGTTTCTTCAAGAGACTCAAGCGCCATCATTTCGCGACGCTGTTCGAAAACAACCTTGCGCTGATCGTTCATCACATTGTCGTATTTCAGAATGTTTTTGCGCGTATCGAAATTGCGCGCTTCAACCTTCTGCTGCGCTTTTTCAAGCGCCTTGTTGATCCATGGATGGATGATTGCTTCATCTTCCTTGAGGCCCAACCGGGTCAGCATGGAATCCATGCGATCCGAGCCAAAGATGCGCATCAAATCATCTTGCAGCGAAAGGAAGAATTTTGAACGGCCCGGATCGCCTTGACGACCGGCGCGACCACGCAATTGGTTATCAATGCGGCGGCTCTCATGGCGCTCAGTGCCAATAATATAGAGACCACCGGCGGCAATCGCCTGCGCCTTGAACGCAGTAATTTCTTCACGAATTTGGGCTTCGTGTGCATCAAGCTCGGGGCCGGGAGACATCCCAGCCAATTCCTGCTGGACACGCATTTCAATATTGCCGCCCAGCTGAATATCCGTGCCACGTCCTGCCATATTGGTGGCAATGGTGATGGCACCGGGTACGCCAGCCTCGGCCACAATATAAGCTTCCTGCTCATGGAAGCGGGCATTCAATACGGCGAACAATTTGGATGGCTTGCCAACGCGCGCATCCGCATACAATTTTTGCAAAGCCTGTGGCTTATCAAAATCGATCTGATGATAGCCCTGCGTCTTCAAAAATTCAGCAAGCTGTTCTGATTTTTCAATCGATGTTGTGCCAACCAGAATGGGCTGCATGTTTTTATTGGCGGCTTCAATTTCTTTGACAATCGCGCGCAGCTTTTCAGTATGCGTGCGATAGACTTCATCGTCCTCATCAACGCGACTGACCGCGCGATTGGTTGGAATTTCAACCACATCCAAACGATAGATTTCGGCAAACTCATCGGCTTCAGTCGAGGCCGTTCCTGTCATACCTGCCAACTTATTATATAGGCGGAAATAGTTCTGGAAGGTGATCGACGCGAGCGTCACATTTTCAGGTTGAACCTGCACTTGTTCTTTGGCTTCCAAAGCCTGATGCAGACCTTCCGAATAGCGACGTCCCGGCATCATACGGCCTGTGAACTCATCAATGATGACAAGCTCGCCATTGCGAACGATGTAATCCTTATCGCGCTGGAAGAGGGTATGGGCTTTCAGAGCCTGCTGCACATGATGCACAATGGTGACATTGGCAGGATCATACAGCGAGCCTTCTTGCAACATGCCCGCTTGTTCCAAAAGCTCTTCGACATATTCATTGCCGCTCTCGGTCAAATGAACAGTGCGCTGCTTTTCATCCAACTCGAAATGCTCGGGCAACAAACGCGGAATGAACTTATCAATTTGATTGTAGAGTTCAGACTTATCATCTGACGGTCCAGAAATGATGAGCGGCGTGCGTGCTTCATCAACGAGAATGGAATCGACCTCATCGACGATGGCAAAACGATGCCCGCGCTGGACCATTTGGGCCAGCTCATATTTCATATTATCGCGCAGATAATCGAACCCGAATTCATTGTTGGTGCCGTAGGTGATGTCAGCTGCATAGGCTTCAGCGCGCTGCGCATCATCAAGACCGTGAACAATTGTGCCGACGCTCAAACCCAAGAAGCGATAGACCTGACCCATCCATTCAGCATCACGGCTGGCTAGATAATCATTCACCGTGACAACGTGAACGCCCTTACCTTCGAGCGCATTGAGATAGGTTGCCAAAGTGGCCACCAAGGTTTTGCCTTCACCTGTGCGCATCTCAGAGATGGCACCTTCATGCAAAACCATGCCGCCGATGAGCTGCACATCGAAATGGCGCTGGCCTAGGGTACGCTTGGCCGCTTCACGCACAGTGGCGAAAGCTGGCACAAGGAGATCGTCGAGTGTTTTGCTGCCATCGGCAATTTGATCACGAAAGGTTTGCGTGCGCGCACGCAGCTCATCATCGGACAATAGAACGATTTCGGGCTCAAGCGCATTGATGGCCGCGACCTTGGGCGCATAAGTCTTCAGCCGCCTGTCGTTGGCAGAGCCGAAAATTTTCTTTGCAAATGACCCAAGCATTCAAAAAACCTTTCTAATCCGCAAAAGCCGGCGGAGGCACAGCTTGCTATGTAAGCGTTACAACCGGCGTTCCAACCCTCAAGCACCAAGTTCCTGCCGCTCAGCATTCAATTGCTAAGCAAAAACCCTTGACGCCCGCGTAAGATCCCACCGAGCACTCACATAATTCCGGATGAAATTATGACAATTCTGGCCCCTTCAACGGCGACCTAAGCCAGCAAAGGCTGATTAGCACGCACAGGGCCACTTTGACGACAATGGAGAGATAAGAGTGAGGGTAAACCTTGTCAATCTGCGGGTTTGTGCACAAGCTCTGCGGCGATTTCGAGGCCCAGCTCTCGCGTCCAAGGCGGCGAGGTGTGGATTATTTGCCATTGGGCCCAATTTCATTCAAATGGGCGCGTTTCCTTCTGCGTCGTGACGCCCTCGTCTCATTTCCCCTGCTCGGAGCACATCTGCCATGAAATATTCTTCTCGCACCCTTGGGGCTGCCTTTCTCGTCGGCGCTCTCATCGGAGCGCCTGCCGCTCAGGCAAAGGTTCTTGCCAAGGTTAATGGCTCAGAAATCACCGATCAGGACGTCAAAATCGCCACCGAAGACCTCGGACCCGGCCTGCCACAGGAAATGGGCGCGGCTGAGCGCAACAGCTATGTCCTCGATTATCTGATCGATCTGAAGCTCGCAGCTAAGAAGGCCGAGACTGACAAGCTGGCTGAAGGCGCCGATTTTGAGCGCCAGATGGCCTATTATCACGACAAAGTGCTGATGGAATCGCTGCTGACCAAGATTTCCAAGGAAGCGGCCACTGAAGCCTCCATGAAGAAGGTCTATGACGAGGCGGCCAAAGCACAAAAGCCTGAGACGGAGGTGAAGGCCCTCCACATTCTGGTGCCCACCGAGGAAGAGGCCAAAGCTGCGCAAAAGCGCGTGAAGGCTGGCGAAGATTTTGCCAAGGTTGCTGATGAAGTTTCCAAAGACCCTGCCTCTAAGGGCGGCGATCTGGGTTGGTTCACCAAGGACCGTATGGTCAAGGAATTTGCCGATGTAGCCTTCGCGCTCAAACCCGGCCAGATCTCTGACCCTGTGAAGAGCCAATTTGGCTGGCACGTCATCAAGGTTGAGGACTCCCGCCAGAAGACCTTCCCGTCTTTTGACACGGTGAAGGACCAGATTTCCTCTTATGTGGTCCAAAAGGCCCAGAGCGAGGTTGTCACAAAATTGCGCGAGGGTGCCAAAATCGAGCGTAGCGAACCCGATGCGCTGCCAGTCATCCCGCCTGCCCCTGCTCCAAAGGGCAAATAAGGACAAGATCCATCACATCCGAGCGGATGCTTGATGAGAACACTTGACGAGCGAGGCTGTGGTCGGCAAACCGACATTCTGCCTCGCTCTTTTGTTTGGGACCCGATCATGGCGCATTCTGCTGCTCTCTCCCCCCTCGCTCCCAAATCCTATCCAGACCTGCCCGATATTGAGGGCGTTTCTTTTTCAACGGCCGCAGCTGGTATTCGCTACAAAGGCCGCACTGATGTGATGCTGGCCTTATTGGCCAAGGGCACGCAGGTCGCTGGCGTCTTCACAAAATCCAAATGTCCGTCGGCCCCGGTCGATTGGTGCCGCGCCCGCCTCAAAGGTGGCAAGGCACGCGCGCTTGTCGTCAATTCTGGCAATGCCAATGCGTTTACCGGAAAGACCGGCGCAAAGAGCACCAAGCTGACCGCAGAAATTTCGGCCAAGGCCACTGGCGCACCGATGGGTGAAATCTTTCTGGCCTCCACCGGCGTCATCGGCGAGCCCTTGGACGCCACAAAATTCGATGGCGTGCTAGCAAAGCTCGTCAAAGACGCAAAGCCACATGGCATGTTGGACGCGTCCAAAGCCATTATGACCACCGACACGTTTCCAAAGGTCGCCACCGCAAAAGCACTGATTGACGGCGTTGAGGTCACCATCAATGGCATGGCTAAGGGCGCTGGCATGATCGCGCCAGATATGGCCACCATGCTGTCGTTCATTTTCACAGATGCGCCCATCGCCGCGGACGCTTTGCAAGCCATGTTGTCGAAGGGTGTCGGCCCTAGCTTCAATTCCATCACGGTTGATAGCGACACATCGACATCAGACACGTTGATGATTTTTGCCACCGGCGCGGCGGCCCAACGTGGCGCGCCCAAAATCAAACTCGCCAGCGACAAACGCCTGAGTGATTTCAAAAAAGCATTGGATGGCATCCTGCTCGATCTCGCTCACCAAGTGGTGCGCGATGGCGAGGGCTGCCGCAAGTTTGTTGAGATCACAGTTGAGGGCGCAGCCAACGCAAAGGCTGCCAAACGCATCGCCCTCTCAATCGCCAATTCGCCACTCGTTAAAACCGCTGTTGCTGGTGAAGACGCCAATTGGGGCCGTATTGTCGCTGCCGTTGGCAAGGCTGGCGAAAAAGCGGACCGCGATGGCCTTGCCATTTGGTTTGGTGACATTCGCGTCGCCCACAAAGGCTTGCGTGACCCAAGCTATGACGAGGCCAACACCTCTGCCTATATGAAGGGCGAGAAAATCGACATTCGTGTTGATGTTGGCGTGGGTGGCAAAGGACGCGCAACGGTTTGGACCTGCGATCTCACCAAGGAATATATCGCAATCAATGGCGATTATCGCAGCTGATACAATTAGCCCTGCAGTAAAATAAATTCTTCGTCTGAAAACAAACGTCTAGCGCGCATCAAGCGCTTAGGCGCGAGCATTGCTGCCACGCACGGCTTGCACAACGCCAGCCAAACAGCCAAGATCAAGCATTGCGTTCAGGTGTCGTCATGTTTGTATCAAATGTTTTAAGTCGCGTTCTCATTATTTCGGCATCCATCCTCAGTCTTGCTGGCTGTCAAACGATGGCAACAGATATTCCCTTTGATGCCGCTGAAGCCAGCTTCATCAAAAATGCCGGCACCACAAAAATAACAGGCCATGCCTTTCGGCAGCATTTTCCCAGACCCATCAATTCGGCTGGCGAGGTCGTGCGCCTCATTCCTGTCACCGCCTATTCACATGATCGCTTTGAGAAAATTTATTCAGGCGACAAATTTGTGCACGCTTTACTGGTCCCAAAAGTTGAGATCGACCCACATTATTTGGAGTATTCGCGCTCCACCAAAACGGAGTCGGATGGGCGTTTTTCTTTTGAAGGCGTAGGTCCCGGTAAATATTATATCGCCACAGAAGTCACATGGACCAAGGACACGATGATTTTGCCAGATGGTGGCATCGTCTATGACGAAGTGACAATCACGGGCAAGGAGACCGACCCCGTCAAAGTGATCTTGTCTGGCAATTGAGCCATCAACATCAAAAAATGTTGTCATTTCAAAAGATAGGCTATCATTGCCCCATATTGGAGCAGTGAGTACCCATGAAAATTCTTCTCGTCGTCGCCGTCGCATTGATTGATGCAGACAATCGCATTCTGATTGCCCAACGGCCCGAGGGTAAGCAATTGGCTGGCCTATGGGAGTTTCCCGGCGGCAAGGTGGATCCACATGAGCGCCCAGAACATGCGCTGATCCGGGAGCTACAGGAAGAATTGGGCATTGAGGTGAAGGAGCCTTGTTTGGCCCCTCTCACCTTTGCCAGCCATGCCTATGAGGATTTTCATCTCTTAATGCCGCTCTACGTCTGCCGACGCTGGACGGGCTTTGTTCAGGCCAAAGAACACACAGCGCTCAAATGGGTGCGCGCCAATGAGCTGCGCAATTATCCCATGCCGCCAGCCGATGATCCGCTGATCCCAGCTCTGATAGATTTGGTAGGCTAAGCCCCACCAAGCTTGCAGATGAAATCCCATTCCTCGTCTGTCACAGGCTGCACAGACATGCGGGAATTATTCACCAAAACCATTTTGGCCAGACGCGGCTCGTGTTTCACTTCTTCAAGTGTCACGGCGCGCTTGAGCGGCTTGATGGCCTTGAAATCCACCATGCCAAATTTGCCCGTCTCGTCGGTATGATCTGGAT
>CAIUDK010000343.1 GCA_903897875.1 uncultured Hyphomicrobiales bacterium | reverse complement strand
GAGCCTATTTTGATCCGTGGCGAGAGGGATGGCATCACTATGGAATGTTCTCTGTGGTGGAACGACAGTTATCATGAAAGCGTGTTCTGCTTCACCAACAACATTCCCCAGCGCGATGGCGGCACGCATTTGGCGGGCTTCCGTGGTGCGCTCACGCGTCAAGTCACTGGCTATGCAGAGCGTTCTGGAATTTCGCGCAAGGAAAAAGTCGATCTGACTGGCGATGATTGCCGCGAAGGCCTCACCTGCGTTTTGTCGGTGAAAGTGCCTGATCCAAAATTCTCGTCGCAGACCAAAGACAAATTGGTGTCGTCCGAAGTGCGTCCCGTTGTGGAGAGCCTCGTCAACGAGATGCTCGCACAATGGTTTGAAGAACATCCGCAGGATGCCAAGACAGTTGTCACCAAAGTGGTGGAAGCAGCGCTCGCACGCGAAGCCGCTCGTAAGGCCCGCGAACTGACGCGGCGCAAAGGCGCGTTGGATGTGGCCAACCTGCCCGGCAAGCTTGCCGATTGTCAGGAGCGCGATCCATCTAAGGCTGAAATCTTCATCGTCGAGGGTGATTCCGCCGGTGGTTCAGCCAAGCAGGGACGTAACCGCGAATATCAAGCGGTGCTGCCATTGCGCGGTAAGATTTTGAATGTCGAGCGTGCGCGCTTTGATAAAATGCTGTCCAGCCAAGAAATTGGCACGCTGATCACAGCTCTGGGCACGGGCATTGGGCGGGATGATTTTAATCCCGACAAATTGCGCTACCACAAGATCATCATCATGACGGATGCTGACGTCGACGGCTCGCACATTCGCACGCTGCTGTTGACGTTCTTCTTCCGTCAAATGCCGCAATTGATCGAGCGCGGCCATATCTACATCGCGCAGCCACCGCTCTATAAAGTTAAGCGCGGCCAGTCCGAGCAATATTTGAAGGACGAGCGCGCACGCGAAGATTATCTCATCACCAGCGGTCTCGAAGGCGCTTTGCTGCGTTTGGGCAATGGTGAAGAGCGCGCGTCAGCAGATTTGCGCCAAGTTGTTGAAGAAGGTCGCCTTGTGCGCCAAGTGCTCAGCTCGCTGCACACGCGCTATGATCGACGTGTGGTTGAACAGGCTGCGATTGCTGGCGCTTTGCGTCCGGTGTCGTTGTTGCAGGAGAGCGAAACCGCTCAGCTCACCAATCAAATCGTTCAGCGTTTGGATGCGATGTCAGACGAGACTGAGCGCGGTTGGACGGGTCGCATTGATCAGGGCGGCTATGTCTTTTCGCGCGAAGTGCGTGGCGTGCGTCAATCCAGCGTATTGGATGCGGGGCTCTTGGCCTCTGCTGAAGCGCGCCGCTTGTCGGAATATTCTGATTCATTGAATCAGGCCTATTCCAGCCCCGCCCAGTTCATCCGGCGCTCAGATCAAACGCAGGTGGCTGGCCCATCGGCCTTGGTTGATGTGGTGATGGCTGCTGGCCAAAAGGGCATCAGCCAGATGCAGCGCTATAAAGGTCTGGGTGAAATGAATCCCGAGCAATTGTGGGAAACCACGCTTGATCGCAATGTGCGGTCCTTGCTCCAAGTGCGCATCAAAGAAGTGGATGAGGCCGACGACATTTTCGTCAAGCTCATGGGCGATGTGGTTGAGCCACGTCGTGAGTTCATCCAAGACAACGCACTCAGCGTCGCCAATCTCGACGTTTAAGATTTTAAAATTTGGGCCCGGCTGAAACCTCAGGCGGGCCCAAAACTTAAGTGCCTCAAACTTAAGCGGCTTTTGAGCCGCTCTTTTGTTGGCTAGAGATTTGAGGAGCCGGTCCGGCCTTCACTTCGATGGTTTTGGTCTTCGTTATCGCCTGCGCTGGCTTGTTGACGAGGACATGCAGCACGCCCTTATCGAAATGGGCGCTGATTTTGCTCTCATCCGGCTCAAAAGGCAGGGCGATGGAGCGGTGGAAGGCGCCATAGCTGCGCTCCACAACATGCCAGTCGACACCTTCTTCATCGCTTTCCTCTTTCTTTTCGCCCGAGATGACGAGACGATTGCCATCAAGATTGATCTTGATGTCCTTTTGATCGACGCCGGGCAATTCGGCGCTGACTTCGAGTTTGTCTGGGCTCTCGGCAATATTGATGGCAGGCACACCTGCGCCCACTGCCAAGCCGGATGGCATATCGCGATCAAAAACACGCATCAATCGCTCCATATCGCGCCGAACTGTGCGGAACGGGTCGGTGGGGACCAATTCTGGCTCTGACCACAAACTTGGAAGTGAGAATTTCATGGCTTCCTCCTTCATTCAGCATAAGGGCTTGTTACCTGTCCTTAACGCGCGGGTGCCCAAGTGGATGCTTGGTCATCCCATTGGAAGATATGAGAATTTTGCTAAGCTTAGCTATTGGCTTTGCTAAAAAACCGAAAATAAAGCCAAGGATCGCTTCAAATTCGCGTCATCTTGCTCTAGGCGTGAGGCATGAGCGAAAATTCCTTGCCCACCAACTCTGCCCAGTCCGATACGCGCACTCTGCTTTGGCGCTTGTTTAGCGAACATGGCCGTCAGCATATTTCCAAATATGTGATGGCCGCTGTTCTGCTGGGCTTAGGCGCGCTAGCGACGTCGACGACCGCTTATCTTTTGAAGCCCGTACTCAACCGAATGGTGAGCTCGGATGGGTTCAAAGAATTGCGGCTGCTTTCTTTTGCGGTGTTCGGTCTGTTCGCATTTCGTGGCCTTGTGACCTATGGCTCGATGGTTCTGCTGTCGCGCACGGGCAATCGCATCATTGCCGATGTGCAAATGCGCGTTTTCAAACATTTGATGCAGCAGAGCATGCGCTTTTTCCATGATCGCCATTCGAGCGAGTTCATGACGCGTGTGGCTCTCTCTGCCAATGGCGTGCGCGACGCTTTGCAGATTTTGGTGACTTCGCTTGCGCGCGATATTTTGACAGCGGTCGGCCTTGTTGGCGTGATGATTATTCAAGATCCGATGATGGCTTTGATCGCTTTGTCGGTCGTGCCGGTTGCAGCCTATTCTCTGAGCCGATTGATTAAGCGCGTTCGCAAACAAGCGCGTCGCTCTTTTGATGGCTCGACGCGCATCATGCAAACCATTCAGGAAGCCGTACAGGGAAGCCGCATCGTAAAGTCCTTCAATTTAGAAGGGCTGATGCTGCGCCGGATGCAGGAATCTGTGACGGATGTTGAGCGCGCCGCCAATCGCATGAGCGCTGGCATGGCGATTTCGAGCCCGATGTCAGATGCCCTCGCGGGTCTGGCCATTGGCGCAGTTATTTTTTATGGCAGCTGGCGCATCACGGTGACGCAAGCGGATCCCGGCTCATTCTTCTCCTTTGTGGCAGCGCTTTTACTGGCCTACGAGCCAGCCAAGCGTCTGGCACGTCTGAATCTCGAAATTCAAAACGGACTGGTCGGCGCGCGCCTGATCTATGAAGTTCTGGATTCACCTGCCGCTGAAATTCCAGATGCGTCGCAGCCTGAACTGAGCGTGACGCAGGGCAAGATTGCATTTGATCGTGTTTCATTTGGCTATCGTGACGATGAGGCGGTGCTCTCAGCGATGAGCTTTGTTGCAGAGCCTGGCAAAACAACCGCGCTGGTTGGTCCTTCAGGGGGCGGTAAATCCACCATTATCAGTATGATCCAGCGGTTCTATGAGCCAAGTGCCGGCAGCATTGTAATTGATGGGCAGGTGATCGCTGGTGTGGATCTGGCGTCCTTGCGCGAAAAGATCGCCTTTGTATCGCAGGATGTGTTTTTGTTTCGGGGCACGATCCGCGAGAATATTGCGCTGGGGCGCGAAGGCGCAACACAGGATGAGATTATCGCTGCGGCCAAAAAAGCCAATGCGCATGATTTCATCATGGCGTTTTCGGATGGCTATGAATCCAATGTGGGTGAGCAGGGCGCGCAAATGTCAGGCGGTCAACGCCAGCGCATCGCCATCGCGCGGGCTATCCTCAAAGACGCACCCATTCTTTTGCTAGATGAGCCAACTGCCGCTTTGGATTCTGAATCCGAGCGCGAAGTTCAAAAAGCCTTGAATGAATTGTGTGTCGGTCGCACGACCTTGGTTGTCGCGCATCGTTTGCAAACCATCGTCAATGCGGACTGCATCTGCGTGATCGAAAATGGTCACGTGGTGGAGCAGGGCACGCATGGCGAATTGATCGCCGGCGATGGCACCTATCGCTCATTCTGTCGGATGCAGTTTGGCGACGTTGTGATGGGCAGCCCGCTGGCTGTTTAAGCCAGCGTGAATCTGATCAACGATTTGGAAGACTTCAACGGTTAGGAAGGCTTCAACGATTAGGAAGACGTGGTCTCGTCACGCGATATTGGCCTTTGCCAACAGCGGTGAAGGCAATCGCCGTCATCGCCAACGTGGTCACGAACCAAAGCTGCGCGGTTGATAATCCGCTAATCGCGATAGACAGATCACAGGTTAAGCCAGCAATCACAAAAGTGGCGGCGCCGGGATGCGTAAAGCGTTCGGCTGCGTTGAACGCTGCGCGCACGAGCCATGCGGTCACCAACGCACCGATGATGCCCAGTTCGTACCAAATCTCAAACAGAATGGAATGCGGCGTATTTGCTGGCAACATGCCGCTGATGACACCACGGGTGGCCGTGTCCAATCCATGGCCCGTGAACAAACGGATACCGTCCGCTTGAATGATCTGCGACCAGACATGCAGGGGGGCAAACAAACTATCGGGATCGTAGCTTGGCCCCAGCAGACTGATAATGAGGGGAAAAATAGGGGCCAGCGCAAACAATGCGGCAAAGATCCAACCCAGCCAAAGCGCTGCCCGCTTGGGCTCATAGAGTGCCGCAGCAAAAGCCGCAGTGGCAAATGTCATCGCAACCAGAGCAAGCGGCGTCCAGACAGCAATCACCGCAAAAGCCACAGCCACAGCAAGCCCGCCGGTAGCTGCCCAGCGCTGCCGGATCGCCAATGCGCCCAAAGCAGGCCATACAATGATGATCAATCCAATCGTTGCCCGTTCCAACTTCGATGCGTCCAGATCGACCATCTCAGGGGGCTGTGTCAGCGCGACAATAAAGATCGCGATGGCCGCAAGGCCCGCCCCAATTGGGAAGAGGTTGAGATTGGACACTTTTGTGTGAGGTGACAGACAGGCTGAAGCCAAAGCGGTCAGCAAGATTGTCCCGCCTATTTTCAAAAAGCGCTCGCTGGCGGGCCCAAAAAACGGCGTCCAGACCAAGGATAGACCGGCCCAGCCGATCAGAAAAATCATCGCCAAACTAACCGGCGTGGGCATCGCTTCGGCGATCCTGCGTAGGCTACCCTCGCCCGGTGTCATCATTGCACCCAGTACAATGAGCACGGCCCCAACCGGCATTAGGATAAAGATCAGGCGTCGCGAGCCAATAGCGCCGCATGGTACCCCAATGGCCAAAACTGCCATTCCTAAGCGGATCAGCAGATTTCCAGCATCAACTGCAGGGTCAAGATGGGTGGGTTGTGAACGCTTGTTGATCATCGAATCAAGGTGGGACAAAGAAAACTGAACTCAACCCCATACTACATGACGCGCCATCCTGCGCTGTGCGATTGCAGCAACACTCAGAGTAGAAAACCGCTTTTAAGAGTGGTCAGATGGCAGACGGCGACCCTCTTTGATGCCGGATCGGACCTTTTTGGACTCCAATCGACGACGTTTTGAGGCGAGTGTTGGCCGTGTCGGCACGCGAAATACCGGCCGCTCGGCGGCTTCTAGAATAAGTGCGATCAGCCTCTCCAGTGCGTCGGCGCGGTTGCGCTCTTGGGTCCGAAAGCGTTGCGCTGAGATCACCAACACGCCCTCATTTGTCACGCGCCGCCCGCCAAGTCGGATCAGGCGCACCTTCAAGCCCTCGGGCAGAGAGGGGGAATTGGTAATGTCAAAGCGCAGCTGGACTGCGCTGGCGACACGGTTGACGTTCTGCCCACCCGGCCCCGAGGCGCGGATGAAGCTCTCGACGATCTCGTCGTCGCGCAGCGAGAGAACCCCATTGATGTCGATCATATTAAAAAAAACCTGCACTTATCGGCCCGCATTGCGAGGGCGTCTCTGGCCAAAGGCATGGAAATAAGAACATAAAGATTTCTTTATATCCCTTTATCAATTGGCCCAAGCTTGATATATACCCGGCAACACAAACAGCGGGATAGCTATGAACGTTCATTTTAACGACTACGTAGTCGCAGATATCAAGCTTGCAGACTGGGGTCGCAAGGAAATTAAAATTGCTGAGACCGAAATGCCTGGTCTCATGTCCACCCGGACGGAATATGGCAAAGCGCAGCCATTGAAGGGCGCCCGCATTGCTGGTTCACTTCACATGACCATTCAGACGGCTGTGCTGATCGAGACGCTTCAGGCTCTTGGCGCTGACATCCGTTGGGCCTCATGCAACATTTATTCGACGCAGGATCATGCGGCTGCTGCCATTGCAGCGGTTGGCACACCTGTGTTCGCCATCAAGGGCGAGAGCCTCGAAGATTATTGGGATTACACCCATAAGATCTTCGAATGGGCTGATGGTGGCACACCCAACATGATCCTCGATGATGGCGGCGACGCTACCATGTTGATCCATTTGGGCATGCGCGCTGAAGCTGGCGACGTGGCTTTCCTCGATAAGCCCGGCAATGAGGAAGAAGAAGTTCTCTTCGCCTCGATCAAGAAGCGTTTGAAGTCCAATCCAGGTTGGTACGGCCGCAATGGTCACGCCATCAAGGGCGTCTCGGAAGAGACAACCACAGGCGTTCATCGCCTCTACAACATGGAAAAGGACGGCTCGCTGCTCTGGCCAGCCATCAATGTGAACGATTCTGTCACCAAGTCGAAGTTCGACAACCTTTATGGTTGTAAGGAATCTTTGGTCGATGGCATTCGTCGCGGCACAGACGTCATGATGGCCGGTAAGGTCGCCATGGTTGCTGGCTTTGGTGACGTGGGCAAAGGCTCGGCTGCATCGCTTCGCAACGCAGGCTGCCGCGTTATGGTCTCGGAAGTTGATCCAATCTGCGCTTTGCAGGCTGCGATGGAAGGCTATGAAGTCACCACGATGGAAGACGCTGCACCGCGCGCTGACATTTTCGTGACCGCGACCGGCAATGTGGATGTGATCACCGTCGATCACATGCGCGCCATGAAGGATCGCGCCATTGTTTGCAACATCGGCCATTTTGACTCTGAAATTCAGGTCGCTGGCTTGCGCAATTTCAAATGGCACAATGTGAAGCCGCAGGTCGACGAGATCGAATTCGTTGACGGCAAGCGCATGATCCTTCTCTCAGAAGGCCGTCTTGTGAATCTTGGCAATGCGACTGGCCACCCATCCTTCGTGATGTCGGCCTCGTTCACCAACCAGACGCTCGCCCAAATCGAGCTTTGGACCAAGCAGGGCCAGTATGAAAAGAAGGTCTACACGCTGCCAAAGCACCTCGATGAAAAGGTGGCTATGCTGCATCTGGCCAAGATCGGCGTGAAGCTCACAAAGCTCACCACAGAGCAGGCAACCTATCTGGGTCTGCCCGGTGAAGGTCCATTTAAGCCAGATCACTACCGCTATTAGAATCATATCGGTAACACCTGAGATAAAAATCACGCCCCCGGTCAAACGGGGGCGTTTTCATTTCGTTAACCACTTTCTCTCGAACTAGCCCTGAAGGTAAAGTGAACTGATTCGCGCGCTGATTTGCGCCGAGTCTCTTTGCGCGCGGCCTTTGCCACTTGGGCAATGCTTCTGCAATGTTTGGGCAATAGTTGGGAATGAACTGGAATGCGACTGCGCCACCGCCATCGTCTAGACAAGAAAGCGGCAGCGCTGTCCTTATACGGATGTCTCTTCAATTTTTTGATGCTCAGCCCGACGCCAGCCAGCGCTTCTGACGCGCTGGAAGCCGACGCCATGCAGACCATCACCAGTGGTTCGGTGATGATGGGCCTTGTTGTCATCGTGGCGGCCATTGCCATTCTTCACATTCGCTCGCGTCGCATTTGGGCGCAACGCGAGGCCAGACTTGCTGCCAAAGCTCGGCAATTGCGGACACAATTGGATCGCGCCGATGTTTTGTTGCGCGCGGAGCCCCAAATCATCATCGCTTTTGGCGGTAGCAGTTCGGACCCTTTGATTGAGGGCGACCTATCGCTGATCGGCGAGAGCGTGACGAGCCATCACATTCTGGCCTTTGGAACTTGGTTGGCACCTGCCGATGCGCAAGCCTTCGATGAAGCCGTGATGAAATTACGTGATCGCGGCGAAGGCTTTCGCATGGTTGTCACCAGTATTGCGGGCCGTTTGCTTGAAGCCGACGGTCGTGCTGTTGGCGCTTACGCCGTTTTGCGCTTGCGCGATGTGATGGGCGACCGGTTAGAGCTTACG
>CAIUDK010000342.1 GCA_903897875.1 uncultured Hyphomicrobiales bacterium | reverse complement strand
CTCCACCGGCTTCAACGACCGCCCCGAAGAAGGCTCGCGTCCTTATGACAAGGACCGCGATGGCTTTGTGATGGGCGAGGGCGCTGGCTGCGTTGTGCTCGAAGAATATGAACACGCCAAAGCACGTGGCGCACACATTTATGGCGAGCTGATTGGCTACGGTCTGTCAGGCGATGCACATCATATCACGGCACCTGCTGAAGATGGCGATGGTGCGTTCCGCTGCATGAGCATGGCGATCAAGCGTGCTGGCATTGCGCCGGGCGACATTGATTACATCAATGCACATGGCACATCGACACCATTGGGCGATGAAATTGAATTGGGCGCTGTGCAGCGTCTGGTTGGTGATGCAGCGTCTAAAATGGCGATGTCATCGACGAAATCGTCTATCGGACATTTGCTCGGAGCCGCTGGTTCTGTTGAGGCCATTTTCTCACTTTTGGCCATGCGCGATCAAATTGCGCCAGCAACACTCAATCTGGTCAATCCGTCTGTGAAGACCCAGCTTGATCTTGTGCCGTTGAAGCCACGGAAACATAAAATTGACGTGGTCCTGTCAAATTCATTTGGTTTTGGTGGAACCAACGCATCGCTCATCTTCCGGAAAGTTTCCTAATCTATTTAGAGATGAACGATTTCGTCGTCGCTTTTGATTTCGATATTTTATGATGCGGAAAATTGGGTTAAACTTACAAATGATGTTTGCAGTCTCAATCAGCCGTGTTGCCTCATGACGAATGAAACGCATGAGCCACCCGTGACGCCTTCCCAAACGAAGGAGCCGGCGAAGCTGTCGCTTGGTCGCCGGCCGCTTTTTCAAAGCCCGCGTGAAGCGTTGCAGCCAGATGTCGCGCCCCCACCACCGCCACCGCCGCCACCAAAGACGGGCTCGTTTTTGTCTGCAGTCAGTGGGTTTTTGACCTTCATACTGGCGCTGGCAATCGGTCTCGGCGTGGTGCTTATTTTATCCCAGCATGAGCTGCGTGAGCCCGGCCCCTTGGCCGCAGATCACGTTGTCTTCATTACGCAAGGGACGGATGTTCCTGACATCATCGCTCAACTCGAGCGCGAAGGTGTCATTGATAGTCCGCTGCTGTTCAACATTTCGCTGTTGATTGAAGGCAAGCGCGGTCGCGTCAAGGCTGGCGAATATTTGTTCCGCACCAACGCAAGCTTGCGCGATGTCATGGACACTTTGGTGAGCGGCAAACAATTGCTGCATTCCGTCACTGTGCCAGAGGGGCTCACAAGCGAGCAGATTGTTGCGCGCTTGATGGACAATGAATTTCTGGTTGGTGAGGTTCGCGAAATCCCTAAAGAGGGATCTCTGCTGCCTGAGACTTATAAAGTGCCACGTGGCATGTCGCGCGCTGATCTGATCCGCAAAATGCAGGATGAGCAGAAGCGCATGCTGGATCAAATCTGGTCGCGTCGCTCGCCCGATCCCAATATTCGCACGCCTTATGATTTGCTGATTTTGGCGTCCATCGTCGAGAAGGAAACTGGGCGCGCTGATGAGCGCACGCGCGTGGCGTCTGTGTTCCTCAATCGCCTTGCACGCGGTATGCGTCTGCAATCTGATCCGACCATTGTCTACGGCCTCGTCAAAGGCAAAGGCACGCTGGGTCGCGGCATCCTCAAGAGCGAGGTTGAGCAGAAAACGCCTTACAACACCTATGCGATTGAGGGGCTTCCGCCCGGCCCAATTGCCAATCCGGGTCGCGCTGCGATGGAGGCCGTTGCCTCGCCCTCGCGCACCAAGCAATTGTACTTTGTGGCCGATGGCACAGGTGGCCATGTGTTTGCTGAGACGCTTGAGCAGCACACCAAGAACGTCGCGCGCTGGCGCTCGATTGAGCGAGAGCGTGCGCCAGCCAATGCGGCAACACCAGCCGCAGCAGCGCCCGCTGTTGAGGATGTGGATCGGTCGCCCGCTGAGACGATCTTGCCGGCTCCCTCGATTGGTCTGCGTGGGACAGGCCAGCGCAGCGATCTTGATCCAGAATTGATCAATCCGCCCGCTTTGCCATCTGCCACTGCGGAACCAGCACTTGCACCTGCTCCTGCTTTGACTCCAGCCCAAACCAAGGCTGCGGCGGCAAAGGCGGCTGCAGCGGCCAAGGCCGCCACCGTCAAGGGTGCTGCGCTCGACCCACGGATATCAGCGGGCCTAGCGCCGCCGCGCTCTTTGCTTGATGGCCCCATCGATGCGCAGCCCGGTGAAGAGGTCGATATGACCGAATATCCCGTCAAGCCATCCACTCTGGCCGAGCAGCGCCAACAGGCAACTAAGCTGGGCCTGCCAAAAGGCAGCGAGAGCTTGCCCGTCGAACAGCCACAAGTGCAGGCGCAATCTTCAAACTTAGCGCCCAACGGCCGCCCACGCGTCTATGATGCGTCAGAGGGCACGCCAAGCGATCCCCTGCGTAATAAATCGTGGGATTTGAACTCCGCCAAAACCCTACCGACCATCGCGCGCTAATCTGATCGTTTGATGCTGTGGCGAGCTCGCTTGAGCCGCCAGCACTTGCGCTCTATGGTCCGCCTACACTCACGATTCCGTGGTCTTTGGATTGCGGAACAACGGCGGCGATTTTTATGACCTTAAAGAGCATGACGGGCTTTGCTCGCGCCACGGGCTTTTCGGCACCCTATCGCTGGGCGTGGGAAGTGAAGGCCGTCAATGCCAAGGGCCTTGATCTGCGTTTGCGTCTGCCACCGGGCTTTGATGCGATGGAAGCCGAGGCGCGTGCGCGCGTCACCGCCCATCTGTCGCGCGGCACGCTCTATCTGACCCTGACCGCCACGCGCGACACCACAACCCCCGACATCCGCATCAATGAGAAAGCGCTGGCCAATCTTGTCAGCGCATTGGAGCGCGTGCCGCTGGGCTCACTGCGCCCGGCCTCGCTCGATGGTCTGTTGTCGGTTAAGGGCATGGTGGAAGTCGCCGAGGTTGTGGACGATGAAGGCGCTTTGGCAGCAGCCCATGTGCACATTCTGGCGGGCCTCGAGACAGCCTTGCTCGGCCTTGTCGATATGCGCGTGCGCGAGGGCACATCGCTCGCCGCTGTTTTGCGCGCGCGTATGGATAGCATTGCGCATTTGACGCAAGCAGCCGAAACCCATCCCGGCCGACAGGTCGATGCCATTCGCGCAAAGCTGGCGCAAACCATCGGATTGTTGACCGATGTTAGCCCCGCGCTCGATCCCGTACGTCTGCATCAAGAAGCTTTGTTGCTGGCAGCAAAAGCTGATGTGCGCGAAGAATTGGATCGTCTCAAAGCGCATGTGGCCGCCGTGCGCGAATTACTCGCCTCTGCGCAGCCTGTTGGTCGCAAGCTTGATTTTCTGGCCCAAGAATTGGGGCGCGAAGCCAATACATTATGCGCAAAATCCAATGATGCCGTGCTGAGTTCTATCGGCATGGATTTGCGTATCGAGATCGAACAATTCCGTGAACAGATTCAAAATATAGAATGAGCCGCATGACACATTCACGCTCCCCCATCGAAATCGGCCGCCGCGGCCTTATGTTGATTTTGTCGTCGCCATCAGGTGCAGGCAAAACCACGCTGACGCGCATGTTGTTGCAAGACAAAGACGTTGATCTCACTTTGTCAGTGTCGGTGACAACGCGTGAGCGTCGCTCGTCCGAAGTGGATGGCATTCACTATCACTTCATCTCGCGCCAAGATTTCGAACGTCGTCGTGCCGATGGTGATTTTTTGGAATGGGCAGAAGTGCACGGCAATTATTACGGCTCGCCGCGTTCGCTCGTTGAAAAGGTTTTGACGCAAGGCCGCGATGTTTTGTTCGACATTGATTATCAGGGCACGCGCCAAGTGCGCCAAACTGCGCCCGAAGATGTTGTGACCATTTTCATTCTGCCACCGAGCATGAAAGAATTGCAGGCACGCCTTGAGCGCCGCGCCGAAGACAGTGCGGACACAATTGCCAAACGCCTCGCCAATTCGCGCAACGAAATTCAGCGCTGGGCGGAATATGATTATGTGTTGGTCAATGATGATCTTCAGCACACCTATCTTCAGGTGATGACTATTCTCAAAGGCGAGCGTTTGCGTCGTCCACGCGCACAAAATGCCGTGACAGAATTTGTGAAAAAATTGCTGGCCGAATAAATCGCAAAAACAGCGGGGCCGCTATCGCCCACAAATCTGTGCGATGCGAACGAAGTCTTCAACTTGCAATTCTTCCGCGCGCCGCGTGGGCAGAATATCAGCCTCGTCGAGCACTTTGAGCGCATCGACAGGCTTGCCGCCGATGGCCAATCCCTTGAGCGATTGGCGCAACATTTTGCGCCGCTGTCCAAACGCTGCTTGCGTAATCAGCGATAGAATATGCCCGCTGCACGGCAGGGGCTCTTTGCGCGGCACAATATCCACCACCGATGATGTGACCTTGGGTGGCGGCGAGAAGGCTGTGTTTGGCACATCAAACAAGATGCGCGCCTGCGCACGCCAGCCCACCAAAATACCAAGGCGGCCATAGTCGGCGCGCTGCTCCGGTGTCGCTACAATGCGCTCTGCCACTTCGCGCTGAAACATCAAAGTCAAACGATCAAACCACGGCGGCCACGGTTCCGTCTCAAGCCATTGCGTGAGCAAAACAGTGCCAATGTTGTAGGGCAGAT
>CAIUDK010000341.1 GCA_903897875.1 uncultured Hyphomicrobiales bacterium | reverse complement strand
AGTTCACATTCGGCAGGGTCCGAATGGCCATGAAGGGCTGCATCATAGAGATAGAGCGTCGAGCAATAGGGGCAGACAGCCTGCGTATCAAAGCCCATATCGATGAAGATGTGGGGATGATCGAACGGCGGCAGCGCGCCGACGCACATGAATTCTTTTGCGCCGACCAGCACATTGGGCAGGCCCGGCTGATTATGAAAATGTGGCGTCACATGTGCGGCGGCCATAGGTCATCCTTAATGCTCAAAACTGGTGGCCGCACCATACCGGGGCGCGGCGCTTTTGTCATCTGTGCGAATGGAGGTTCAACGGCCTCGCTTGTCATCCCGGATCAGCGCAGCGCAGATCCGGGATTGCTGGCAAAATCCACCCTATTTGCCGCTCAACCGTGTCGCATAGGCGGCGATGGTGCGGGAATAAATGCTGGATTTGTTCCAGATCTGGATGATCGAAAAATTGGGTTGTCCGGGTTCCCATCCTGCCCCTGCTTGCCAGCCATAGCCTTTGAGGTAATTGGCTGTGGAAGCCAAAACGTCGGGCACGGAGCGCACCAAATCGCGGCGGCCATCGCCGTCGTAATCAACAGCAAATTTGATCCATGATGAGGGCATGAATTGGGTCTGGCCAATTTCGCCAGCCCATGCGCCACGCATGGCACTTGGTGCCATATCGCCGCGCTCAACAACGCGGAACACATCAAACAATTCAGCGCGGAACATTTCGCTGCGGCGGCAATCATAGGCCAATGTTGCTAGGGCTTGGATGGTGGCAAAGCTGCCATTAAAGGCACCAAAATCGGTCTCCAATCCCCAGATGGCCACAAGCACGGGGGCCGGCACGCCATATTGTTTTTCTATACGGGCAAAGAGATCTGCGTGTTTTTGAATGAGCTGTTTGCCATGGCTGACACGATAGCTTGAGATCATGCGGCCGGAAAATTGTTCGAATGTTTGTTTGAAAACTTTTTGTCCGCGGTCATGCTGAATGACGTTTCTGTCATAGACCACGCCGGCCAAAGACTCGGTGATCGCGCGCTGCGAAATGCCCTTAGCTAAGGCTTCGCGCTTTACATTATCAATCCAGCTTTCAAAATTGCCGGTCTCGCAAGTGGTGGCCGCTTGCGCACCAGACTTTTGCTCTGGCTGTGTGCCATCAAAAGCCCCCTGCAAATTGGGCAAGTGCAGGCCGAGGCCGAAGATAAAAAGCGTGAAAAAGAAAGCGCGCATAACAATCGCAGACATAGGAAACCCCTAAAATATTGGCTGATAGTCGAGCTGGCCCAGATAAGGTTTCCAACGCACCTCATCTGGTTTTGGCTCAAGCCGAGCTTAAAAATAACATCTTGTTTCGATTTGCTAAGGTACTGGGCAGCAATAGGCTCGGCAATAGCCAGATCTGGGAGTTTGCAGATATGGTTTGCGTCGCTATTGTGCCGCCATCAGGCCCCAAAGCGGGGCTATTCGGGTTCAGTTCATGCAGTTTTTCTCGTCCGATGGCGTCAGGATCGCCTATATCGATGTGGCCCCCACTGGGCCTGACCTTGGGGAACCTATTCTCCTGATCCATGGCTTTGCCTCAAACCATGCGGTCAATTGGGTCAACACTTTATGGGTCAAGACACTCACCCATGCTGGACGGCGTGTCATTGCGTTTGACAATCGCGGCCACGGGCAGAGCCAAGCGGTTTACGAGCCTGAAGAATTTCATACGCAGCACATGGCTGAGGATGCGCGCCGTTTGCTTGATCATCTGGGCTTGGGCCGTGTGGATGTGATGGGCTATTCGATGGGCGCGCGCATTACGTCCTATTTGGCGCTGTCGCATCCTGAGCGCGTGCGCTCGGCAATTTTGGGCGGTCTGGGTCATCATCTTGTCATGGGTGTGGGCCTACCAACAGGCATTGCGGACGCGATGGAAGTGGCTTCACTGGATCAACTCACAGATCCGATGCAGCGCATGTTTCGGGCTTTTGCAGAGACCACCAAGAGCGATTTGCGCTCATTGGCGGCTTGTATTCGCGGCTCTCGCCAGACCTTGGCTGAGGCAGATATTGCCCGCATCGCGATGCCGGTTCTGGTCGCTGTGGGCACCAAGGATGCCGTGGCTGGAGACGCACATAAATTGGCGGCCCTTTTTCCCAATGGGCGCGCCCTCGACATTCCCGACCGCGATCACAATCTTGCGGTAGGTGACAAGGTTTATAAAGCTGGCGTGCTGGCTTTCCTTGAGGAACGGGCCTAAGCCATCGGTAAAGCTCGGCTAGTCGGGTCGCTCGGGCAGTGCTAAAAGAGTCAAAGAATAAAGGAGATCCTCATGGATCAATCAAAGGTCCGCGTGGTCGATTTTACTGCCACTGACCCATTTTTCGGACGCGTTCGCGCTGAGGCCGAAGACGTCACACGCCGTGAGCCTGAGCTGTCATCATTTTTGATGCAGACAGTGCTGAATCACGATGCGTTGGAATCCGTCATCGTACATCGCATTGCGTCACGTCTGCATCATGTCGATGTTCCAGGCGAACTCATTCGCCAAACCTATCTCGACATTTTGTCGCGTGAGCCCGCAATTGCTGAGGCGTTTCGCGCCGATTTGATTGCCGTGGCTGATCGTGATCCGGCTTGCACGCGTTTGTTGGAGCCGATCCTTTATTTCAAAGGTTTTCACGCTATCCAGACTCATCGCTTGGCGCATGCCATGTGGAAGGCTGGGCGGATGGATTTTGCGTTGTATCTGCAAAGCCGTTCGTCTGAAGTTTTCCAAACCGACATTCATCCAGCCGCGCGCATTGGCAAAGGCATTTTCCTCGATCACGCCACCGGTGTTGTTGTGGGCTCCACAGCTGTGATTGAAGACGATGTGTCGATCCTTCAGGATGTGACATTGGGCGGCACTGGCAAAGAGCGTGGCGATCGTCACCCAAAAATTCGTCGCGGTGTGTTGATTGGCGCTGGTGCGCGTATTCTGGGCAATATCGAAGTGGGCCATTGCGCACGCGTGGCGGCAGGGTCGGTTGTGTTGAGCGATGTGCCGCACAACAAGACTGTGGCTGGCGTGCCAGCGCGTGTGATTGGAGAGGCGGGCTGCGCTGAACCTTCACGCACAATGGATCAAATTCTGGCTGGAAAAGATTAAGCCAGCAATCACAAATATCATAAGGGTTGCCGTGACTTGCCTTTTCTGGCACACGCGGCCCAGATCATCACATGAGTTAGGAAAGTAGAATGGACAAGATCGAACTGCGGAAACTTCAGGCGTTTCTGCGTCAGTCCCTAGGTCATCCTGATGTGCGCGTTGCGCTTAATCCCAAGAACACTGACACAGCCGATGTGCATTTGGGTGAGCGCAAAATTGGTGCGCTGTCGGTTGATGATGAAGATGATGATCGCTCATTTGCATTTGAGATGCCATTGCCTGTCGAGCGTCACGTGCTGCAGGACTATCTGCGTCGTCTGTTTGAAAACGACAAGCTCACCACCGTCTCACGTATGAAGAAAACCGATTCAGTCGAGCTGAATTCGGGCGAGGATTTTCTGGGCATCATTTCTGCCGATGACGCCAAGTGCAAAACCTTCACGTTCCAGATGGCGATTTTGGATTTCGATCTCGACGAGTTTTGAGAACGCGCACACCATAGTTCAGCGGGATGTTGGTTTGAAACCGCATCCCGCTCTAGTCTTTTAGCTCTTCCACAAAGGCCCGTAATTTGAGCGCGAGACTTTGCCAGTCTGCAAGCAGTGCCTGTGGGAACGACGCATCAACATCAATTTTGTCTGAGCGGAATTGAAACACGCATGACGTGTGGACCAAGCGTCCCCCTCGTTCTGGTGTCAGACAGCGCGCGCTGAACACGCGTCCCTCAGGAGGTGCAACAAACAGCATCTCTCCTGCATAGGTTGAGTCCTGTTCGAAATCCTGCACGACCAAACCGTGAGTGTCCGTGCGTGTGGCGGAGGTCAAAAACCGCGGATAAAGGGCTGCCGCACGCTCGGCTGGGTCCAGCTTGGGATCGGCTGGAATGATGTGCAGCACAACCGAAGCGGGTAGGGCGCCATCAATCGTTGCAGGCTTGGCGGGTCCAAGCTCTGGAAAGCTCACCCGCAGGTCGAGCGAGGCCAGCGGTTTGGTGTGATTTGCCAGAGGCTTAAGCAAGAGGTCCGAGGCAAAGTGCAGTTGTTGTGTGCCTACAACCACGTTGATCTGTTCAGGCGGCGTCGGTACGTGGGGCAAAAGCCAAGAGGTGACCGCAAAGGCACCCAGCCCACCTACGCCAAGGCACAGAAAAATATAGAGAAAAAAGCTTTTCTGCATCCTGCGCCTTTTGCTGTGCCTTTGGCCTACATCCCGAATCAAATAATTTCATTCGGATCTGAGAAAAAATATGGCAAAAACATTTACAGACTGAATAGAACCAAACTCTCTTGGGGCACACCACATGGCTATCTACTCATTGGATGGAATATCTCCTGAATTGCCTGAGATTGGCAAATATTGGATTGCCCCCGATGCCAATGTGATTGGAAAAGTGCGCCTTGGTGAAGATGTCGGCGTTTGGTTTGGTGTGACGTTACGTGGCGACAACGAATGGATTGTGATTGGTGATCGCACCAACGTTCAAGAAGGCACGTTGATGCATACCGATATGGGCTCGCCGCTAGAAATTGGCGCTGATTGTACCATTGGCCATTGCGCTATTCTTCACGGCTGCGTGATTGGCGATGGGTCTTTGGTTGGTATGGGGGCCACTATTCTCAACGGGGCCAAGATTGGGCGTCATTGTCTCGTCGGTGCCAATGCACTTGTGACAGAGGGCAAAGAGTTTCCTGATTATTCTTTGATTGTTGGAAGTCCAGCTAAAGCTGTGCGGACACTTGATGAGGCTGCAGTGAATAAATTAAAGCAATCAGCAGCGTCTTATGTTCGAAATTGGCAGCGCTATTCTAAGGGGCTTGTAAAAATCGACGTCACAGATCTTTTTTAGAGTGTGATCGACGGGCTGAATTCTTCATCGGAAAACGGGCGTGAGAATTCGACAGCAAAGCCGCCCCCAAAGTGGCGCACCACGATGCCGTCTGTTTTACCTAGAGTTACTTTCGTCCCAATTTTTGGCTGATGGTCGGACGCCACAGCCGAGCCAGATATGGAAATATCGAGAAGCTTTGTTGGGCGCTCTTCGCCATTTTCAAAAATAATCGTCGATGTTTTGTTGAGCGGAATAATGCGCTCGTGGCGGCGATCTTCAGCCATTCCAAGGTATTGGCGGTTGGCGAGCCATGTCAGCCGGTCTGCGAGGCGATCAATTTTGCCTGCGGCGTGGTTCATTGAGATGGCAAAACCATTGTCGAGTGTGCGCGTAATCATGCCCTCGATGCGGCCCAATTGATCGAGATAAACAACCACGCGCTCGGTGAGCTTGCCTTTGACGGGAGCAGCAAGCGCAATGCCGCCGGGGGATATGTCTATGGTTCTGCAGGGATATTCGCGTCGATCCTCCAACATGTAGCGACCCAATAGATGAATCGTCACGCGCTGATATTCAGGCCGCCCGCTGCTCTCTTTCATATGAATTTCCGGCATAACGGCCTGCTGAAACATCCCAACCTCCGAAGCGATGGGCACAGTTTAAGCTCATTCATTTTAAAGTTGAGTTACCGCGCGTAAATTTGTGTAGACGGTCAGGTGACCATAGTTTTTTTTCTCAAAAGATTGTTGTGTTTCTGGCGGGCTAAGAGTCCGTATCTTTGTTAACGATAAGTGTTGGCATGGGAGTTGGCCATACCAGTGCGGGGTCGTGGCAAAACTAATAGAGCCAAGAATACGCGGCTTATTTTGGTGGTCGCGATTGGGCATGAGCAATAAATCAACTGAAAGTACATCGGACATATTGGTGGCCAATGCTGTGGCGGTGAGGACACGTGTTTGGTTTTCAAACTCCACCGAGTGTAGGGCCTGCTGAATCCATGGCTGATCAGTATCTTGCCAAATATCGAGAAAGGAAAAGCCTTTGAGGTTTTCCAAGAACAAAGCATTGAGTTTTGTGCCCACAAGCGAGAAGGCATAGCGCTGGGAAAAATCCACATCCAGAATATAGGTAGACGCAAGTGTGACTTGGGCCGCCCGTCGGTGAGAATATTCGAGGCCTATATCTGCTTGATTGCCACGTAACGTCTTCAAGTCTTGCGCTAAAGTGTCTGAATCTGAATGCTTCATTTCAGTACAATCTTTCCAAATGGCGGGGGATTTGTTCCAAATTGAACCATTCAATGGCCCGCTACCCTTTGGCAGCGAAGGCTGTGCCAGTGTTATTGCGGGACAGGGGCGATGGGGATAGGGTTTGCTGGTCTCTTCAACTGATGTCTTAGGTTGCCTCCTTGGTTTCAACGTCTAGCCAGCCGCCCGCGATCAATGTTCCAAAGGTTGTCCTTTGGTTGATCTTGCTGTTGTGCGCCATTCAAGGTCTGCGAGATTACGTCTTAAGTCCGCAGCAACAGATTGATGTTCTTAAACTATTTGCGTTTGTGCCGGGCCGCTTCACCTATGCGTATGATCCCCAGCGGCTGTTTGACGCCATTCAGCAATTGGAATGGTCGCATGAGTTGGGTCAGATTAATGCTGCGCGGGTTTTTCTGGGCGATGGTCACCCTCAATGGTGGACGCCGCTCACCTATGCGGGCCTGCATGGCGATTGGGTGCATCTTGGGGTTAACTCACTCTGGTTGTTGGCTTTTGGCTCGCCGGTGGCGCGTCGGTTTGGGCCCGTTCGGTTTTTGGCTTTGTTTTGCGTGACGGCGATTGCTGGCGCTGCTCTCCATTATGTTTTTCATGCGACAGATTTGATGCCGGTTGTTGGTGCCTCTGCGAGCGTGTCGGGCGCGATGGGCGCGGCAATTCGTTTTGTATTTCAACCCAATAGACATTCGGCCTTTATGCTCGACGATGGTTTGGACGGCATCACGCATAATGGGCGCGCTTTGTCTTTGCGCGAGGTGTTCACCAATCGTCGAACCTTGCCGTTTATTTTGATCTGGTTCGCGGTGAATTTCTTCTTTGGCATTGCTGCCGTGGCCCTTGGTATTTCAAATTCACCCATTGCTTGGGAAGCGCACATGGGCGGATTTCTAGCCGGGTTGTTGTTGTTCTCATTCTTCGATCCAGCGCCGAAATAACGCTGATATTCACGCATAGGTTGAGAAATGTTATGTGTTTTGCGCATTTGGCTGGTTAGACAGACGTCACGAAACCTCTATAATTTTCTGGCATCAGATCGTTGGTCATTTCATCTGTCCATTGAGGGATGGTTTTACTATTCGATTTGACGCTAAATTTATCGCGATCCAGTTCAAGACAATTTTGGAGACGACACATGGGTTTATTTGCTAATTTGATGGGTAAGATTTTCGGTGAAGATCATCCTGCAGCCACAACGCCACCAGTCGCCGCCGATGCACCAGCAGAAGTTGCTGCAGCTGCGCCTGAAGTGGCCGCAGCTCCTGCTGCAGCTGTTGCGGCAGCGCCAGTCGATTACGAGGCTGTGTTGGATGCGATGAACGAAAAGGTTTCTGAAGAACTCGATTGGCGTTCGTCGATTGTGGATCTGATGAAGCTCGTGGGCATGGATAGCAGCCTGACAGCGCGCAAAGAACTCGCCAAAGAATTGCATTACACCGGCGACACATCTGACTCGGCCACGATGAATGTCTGGCTCCATCAACAGGTTATGGCAAAGTTTGCCGCATCTGGTGGAAAGATGAGCGCTTAATCCAGTCCTTGGCTTGAGCTGAGCTAGAGTGGCCGGGCGGTGTCCGGTCACTTTTCAAAAGCGAGACAGAAACCAAACGAAATCGCTTAGACCTAAGACTCGGGTGTCCCTTATCTTTTGCTCCAGAAAGCGCTTGCCGGTTTGCGCGAACGGGGTCATCCTTAGATCGCGGTGTAAACCGTGGAGGAACAAAAGAACCGGAGGTCGACATGAATGTGGGGCATATTCTCGCAACAAAAGGCCGTGACGTTATCACCATCCAACCCCACCGTACTTTGGGCGAAGTGGCTGTCATCCTTGCAGAAAAAGGCATTGGTGCCATTGTTGTCGCAGGCGCGCATGGCGAAGTTTTAGGAATTTTGTCTGAGCGTGACATTGTGAAAGCGATTGCCCGCGAGGGCGGGGATGCTCTGAGCCACGCGGTTTCGCGCTACATGACCCAGAAGGTTGTCACCGCATCGTTGAATTCAACCGTTGATCGTTTGATGGAGCAGATGACGGAGGGCCGTTTTCGTCATGTGCCGATCATTGAACACAATCAATTGATTGGCCTTGTGTCGATTGGCGATGTGGTCAAATCGCGTGTCGCTCAAATTGAGTTCGAGACGCAATCACTTAAAGAATATATCGCAACGGCTTAGGCCATTTCAAAGGATGGCAGCTCATGTTGGACTTGAGCTGGCATCCTTGTTTTTGAGCAGAGGCAACAATTGCGTCATGTCGGGCAGTGCGCGACGCGCAGCCTCGCGGCCAATTGTGATCAGCTCGTCGGCGCGATGAAAATCGAAAAGGCTAATGCCAGTCAGGCGCGCCGTTATCATGACATCGGGCGGATCGCCGGCCAATCGTGAACGCGAAATACGATCCTGCGTGATGTTGAACGCATCCATCATCACTGTGGCCAGCCCCGGCGCACTGTCATTGCCCTTGGCAAAATGGCGGCGGAAAAACGCTGAGGGATTGATCTGGTCCAAAAGGCTTGGCGCATCCACGGATACGTCTTCCGCGTCTGAAATCATTGCCAGATTTTGCTCGTGGAGCTGCGGGTCGCTGATGACTGTGCCGCGCAGCGCCGTCTCGCCCACAAGATTGATGGCCACAACAACATCGGCTCCCAGTGCGCGACAGACGGTGACGGGCACGGGATTGACCAAGGCACCATCAACCAGCCAACGGCCATTGACGCGCACCGGTTCGAAGACACCGGGCAGGGCGTAGGATGCGCGAACAGCATCAATCAAATCGCCACGCGTCAGCCAGACTTCATGGCCCGTGCTGATTTCTGTCGCAATCACGGCCAAGCGCTTTGGAAGGTCTTCAATATTACGGCCGCCGAGTGCGCGAATGAGTTCTGCTTTCAGCTTATTGCCAGCCAGCAATCCTGTGCCAGAGAAGGCGACATCCATGAGGCCAAACACGCTGCGGCGTGTGAGCGAGCGCGCGAAATCTTCTAATTCATTCAATCTGCCAGCAGAATAGCAAGCGCCCACGACTGCGCCGATGGATGTGCCTGCAATAATGTCGGGCGCAAATCCGTGTTCGACCAATTCCTTCATCGCGCCAATCAGCGCCCAGCCGCGCGCAGCACCTGCACCCAGAGCGAGGCCAACAACAGGACGCCCCATGGCGGCCCCGGTGGGGCCAGAGCGCCCTTCATCCGATTTGTCGAAATGTGCTGTCACACGTGCCGGCATCGGGTTTCCTCATGGTTTCAAAGGAGACGATAGGCAGGATAGAGGATGCACTCAAGCAGATGAATGGAGTCTAAAGTTCGCTAGGTTTCGTCAAAAAGAAGTGGGTTGCCCGCCGTGTTCAAAGCGATGTGCCGATAAAAGCAGGAGCGTCGCCCAGTGTGGCAAGCCTTACCATCGCCTTCCACTTCCACCTTCAGCAAGACGGCATCCTGATCGCAATCTGTGCTGATCTGCACAACGCGCTGAACCTGTCCTGAGGTGTCCCCTTTTCGCCAGAGGCTTTTGCGCGAGCGGGACCAATAATGGGCAACATTTGTTTGCAATGTCAGGCCAAGTGCTTCCGCATTCATATAGGCCACCATCAGCACATCGCCCGAGTGAACCTCGGTTGTGATGCAGACAATCAATCCGTCCGCGTCAAATTTTGGTGTGAATACAGTTCCTTCTTCCAAGGCTGTTTTGGCGCCTGGAGGCGGGAAGGCTGATGGGCTCTGGGTCATAGGGGCTCGCGTCATTCTTGTGCGCAGTACTCAATTTACTTGTAGCATGTTCGGTGATGGGGCAAAGCCTTGTCATCTTGCGCGCGAGGCACCCTAATGTTTGAGTCTCTTCCAGATATAGCCTTACTCATCGGTGCGGGTCTCTTAGCTGGGACGATGAATGCCTTGGCGGGCGGGGGGTCATTTGTGACCTTTCCAGCCCTTATTCTGGTGGGCGTGCCCTCCGTATCGGCCAACATGACTAGTACATTGGCGCTTTTCCCGGCCAGCCTTGCCGCCGCCTTTGCCTATCGCAAGGAATTCCGAGACTTTGGCGGTGTGTCCATCAAAATTCTGATGCCGATCAGCCTCGTGGGCGGCCTTTTGGGGGCAGCGCTGCTGTTGCTCACCCCATCCTCAACCTTTGACGCTGTCGTGCCATGGCTGCTTCTGGTGGCCACCGTCATCTTTGCTTTGGGTGCGCGGATTGCCGCTGTGCTGCGCCATGTCGTCCATCTGGGCCGCGTGTCATTGCTGATCGCGCAATTCGTGCTGGGGATTTATGCTGGCTATTTTGGTGGTGCGGTCGGCTTGATGATGATGGCGACGTGGAGCGTGTTTGGCGTGGTCGATCTTCACGCGATGAACGCTGCCAAGTCCTTGCTGGTGGGAGCCACCAATACGATTGCGGTGATTGTGTTCATCTTCGCAGGTGGGCTGCATTGGCCCTATGCCATTGTGCTGGGCTGCGCGGCCATTGTTGGCGGCTATGTCGGCGCCCGCTTTGCCCGGCGCGTGCCGCAAGCAAAATTGCGCATTGCCATCAATTGTTTGAACGCTTTGATCACAGCGCTGTTTTTCTGGCGTGCGTTTGGGTGAGGGTTAAACGCGGGCTTATTTCAGCCCGCGCACCATCGTGAAAAAGCGAACCTGTTCGGTCGGATCATTGCTGAACACGCCTGTGAAGCGGGTTGTGACCGTTGACGCGCCTTGCTTTTGAACGCCGCGCATCGACATGCACATATGTTCAGCCTCAATCAAAACAGCAATGCCGCGTGGCTTGAGCGATAGCTCGATGGCATCAGCAATTTGGGCTGTCATGGCTTCTTGCGTTTGCAGGCGGCGGGCGAAGACTTCGACCGTGCGCGCAAGCTTTGACAGGCCCACAACGCCTTCCGATGGGAAGTAGGCGACATGCGCTTTGCCAAAAAATGGCACCATGTGATGTTCGCAATGCGAGACGAAGGGGATGTCGCGGACCAGAACCATATCGTCGTAGCCGTCCACGTCTTCAAAGACCTTGGAGAGCATTTCGGAGGCGTCTTGATCGTAGCCCTTGAAAAGTTCGTCATAGGCTTTGACGACGCGCTTAGGCGTCTCCAGCAAGCCCTCGCGGGTCGGATCATCACCGGCCCAGCTCAAAAGGACGCGTACGGCGTCTTCCGCTTCTTCCCGTGAGGGGCGCGGTTGTTTTGGGCTGGCTTCCTTGACCTTCAGATTGCGGCCGAGGATCGGCGACAAGGTCTTAACCACTGCGTCCATGTGGCGCCTCCTTTAATTCAACTTAGCGTTTACGCCGGCCAAAAGCCCTTGGACCATTCCGTGAATCAGAATTCTTGGCCACGGACAAGAAACTTGGCTCAACAATTCGCGCAGGAAGGATATTCCTCAGATCGATCAATCCGTTCGCTCGTCAGAACGTACGCCTCACTATATAGTGGGAATCTGGGTAAGAGTCAGCGCTCAAGCGCGGCTGCCCCCAAAGATCGTGTCGGACAGTAAGAACGCCATGCTAGATGAAGTCTATAACAAGCGTATTCTGGAATTGGCTGGCAATATCCCGCGTTTGGGACGCTTGCCGCACCCTGACGCTACGGCCACGGCCCATTCGAAACTGTGCGGCTCCACCGTCACCGTCGACCTGATGGTGCGCGACGGCCGCGTGGTGGATTTTGCCCATGACGTCAAAGCCTGCGCCTTGGGCCAGGCCTCGTCCTCAATCATGGCGCATAATATCGTGGGATCGGATGTCAGCGAGCTTCGCCAGCTGCGTGATGACGTTCGCCATATGTTGAAAGACAATGGTCCTGCGCCGCAAGGTAAATGGGCCGATGTTGCTGTCTTGGAACCTGTGCGTGCGTATAAAGCCCGCCATGCATCAACGCTTTTGACGTTTGATGCTGTTGTGAATGCGTTCGATCAGATTGAAGCCAGAGCTTTAGCCAAGTCTTCAGCCAAGTCTTAAACACATGCTGATGAAGTTCATCTCACTGCTCTTGCGGCGCGCCGCTCATATTCTGATTAGAACCTACCAGCTTACCTTGTCGTCTTTGATTGGGCGGCAATGTCGCTATGAGCCGACCTGTTCCACTTATATGGACGAGTCGATTGCCCAGCACGGCCTGTGGGCTGGCGGCTGGATGGGGCTGGCGCGGCTGTGTCGTTGCCATCCATGGGGTGGGGCTGGATACGATCCATCCCCAACGGACTGTCCGCAGGGGCTTTGGTATCGGCCTTGGCAGTATGGGAGTTGGCGAAGCCCAACCTCAGCAAGCAAGATCTGGTGCGACAGTCCTGAGGCGCAGCCCGAGCCCGAAAAACATCCAAAAATCAGATGAATAGGCAATAAAAAACCGGGATCTGGGTCACGCTCCAGATCCCGGCTCAATAATGAGCTTCCCAATCGGCCAACTCAACTTTGTTTCCATAATTGAAAACACGTCCCGAGCGGGCCTAGTTGTTGCCACGCCCCTAACGGAGCATCGCTTTGCAACAGATCAGGAAAGCAAAACATTAAAATTGTTTCGTGCTTCCAACCTAGTGGTTCTGGGTTCACCAGAGCAATAGGAGGACTCTACAAGCAATAAGTTACTAATACGTTACAAACGTAACTTTCACAAGTAATAACTTTAACCATAGCAATTTCTATTCTCTAGTATCGTCCTGATAAGGCGCCGCGTTTGGCTTGCGCGCTTAAAGCCATGCTGGTGGCGGATTGGTATTGCTCCTTGGGCTTGGCCTGCTATACCGCGTGGGATAAATGCGGCGGCGGATCGCTGCATGTTTTGGCTTACGCCGGCTGGTCTCGGCGAGTGAGCTTAAAGGAGATGATATGATTTCCGTGACCTTCCCCGATGGCGCACAGCGCCAGTTTGAGCCCGGCATTACAGGCTTTGATATTGCCAAAGGCATTTCACCCTCATTGGCCAAGCGCACCGTTGCCATGTCGATTGACGGCACTTTGTGTGATTTGTCGCAAGCCATTCAATCTGATGTGAAAATTGATTTCATCTCGCGCGATGATCCGCGCGCTTTGGAGCTGATCCGTCACGATTGCGCACACGTTCTTGCTGAAGCAGTCCAAGCGCTGTTTCCCGGCACGCAAGTCACCATCGGTCCTGTGATCGAGAATGGCTTCTATTACGATTTTTATCGCGCCACACCGTTCACGCCGGAAGACTTCCCAGCCATTGAAAAGAAGATGCGCGAGATCATCGCGCGTGATGCGCCGT
>CAIUDK010000340.1 GCA_903897875.1 uncultured Hyphomicrobiales bacterium | reverse complement strand
GACTGTATCGAGGGAATTGATGACCCAGGACTCAAGTGCGGCGACAAAGGCGCGCAGGTCCTGCTTCCGCCGTTTCAGATCGAGCATGACATAGGCAACCCGCTGGCCGGGACCATGATACGTGTATTGGCCGCCGCGTCCGGTTGTGTGGACGGGGAAGCGGGCGCTCAATAGGTCTGTGGCCTTGGCAGACGTGCCTGCGGTGTAGAGGGCAGGGTGTTGCAGCAGCCAGACGAGTTCGGGCGCCTCGCCCTTGGCAATCGCCTCGGCGCGTTCTTCCATTGCGGCCACGGCCTCTTCATAGGGGACGAGCCCTTCCGAGATGCGCCATTCGACCGGCGGATTGGCGGTTTGGGGCATCATGGGCACTTTGAGCGATTGGCGAACGATCTTTTCGGCCACTGGGAATCCCTGAATTGCGAGCATTTAAGACATACACGCTTCTGGCCTCGGGAAAAGCTCAGGCTTGCACTTGTCACAGAACAGTCGATTTGTTAGAGCACGTCCACTGGTGTTCGGAGCGGCTGACTTGATCAGACGCACGGTTGGTTTGCCCTTAGGGGTTTTGCCCGCAACGAATCATCTTATGCGGCCATGGCGGAATTGGTAGACGCGCTAGCTTGAGGTGCTAGTCCTGAAAGGGGTGGAGGTTCGAGTCCTCTTGGCCGCACCACCTAAATCCGGCGTCCCCTTGGGGGCGCCGTTTTTTATTTAGGGGATCTGCATCACGGGGGCCGCTGACGCGCCCCGCTGCTGGGCCTTCATCAGCCGCGGCATGATCTTTTTAAGGCTGGCTTCTGTCTCGGACTGCCAACCCGCTGGCGCAGGTGTCAGAGCCGTTGGACCACTTCCCGGCACTATGTGGACAATCTTAAAGCCCTTGGCCTTCAGCGCGCGCAGGAAGTCGGGCACCATGGCGGCCGTTTGTGGTCGCGTATCGTGTAGTAGCACCACGCCACGCCCTGCCGCTTCCAAGCGGTTCATCAGCAAAGTGAGCTGAGCTTGCGGCGTCATGTTGTTCCAATCCGAGGCCCACACATCAGCCCCAAACACGGCGACCTGCTTTTGGGCCAAAAGATCGAGCGTGGCTTTGGTGTCGGCAAAGCCGGGAAAGCGGAAGAACGGGACGCGCGGCGTTGCTGAGGTCTGGCCATAGGCGGCCATATCATCGGCCTTGATGCCATTTTCAATCTCATCGCGGGCAGCGTTGGGGCTCAAGCCGCGCAGGGTGATGTCGGGGTGGGTCATCGAATGATGGGCGACTGTGTGGCCCTCATTGATCTCACGCTTGACCATTTGCGGGTTGGCAGCGGCATTGCGGCCCACCAGAAAGAAGGTCGCCTGCACACATTGGGCCTTGAGCCCATCCAGAATGGGGCGCGTTGTGGCTGGCAGCGGGCCATCATCAAAGGTCAGCACAATCTCATGATCGCCCAGCGCCAGCGTTTGCGGATAGGTTTTGAGGCCGATGGTGAGTCCATTGGCCGCGTTGACGCTCATGACACGGGATGTGCCAAGCGCCTGCGGATTGGGGCAGGGCAAGGGTGAAGGCAAGGGCTCGGCCTGTGCTGCATGGAGGCCAAAAAGGCCAATCAGGCCAATAACTAGGGAGGTTTTGGAGATATTCACTTGAATCTTTCGCAATAGGACGGCGCGATTTGCCTTCCGCTCATTTGAAACCTAAGACCAGATCTACTCGGAACTCGAAATGTGGACCTAAAGATGGCGAACGTCGATCACACAGCGACAAATCTGGAAAACGCCGCCCTGAGTCTGCGTGACGAGGACGGTGAGATTCGGTCTGAGTTTGTCGATGATGTGGCGGCGGCGATTGAAGCACAAGATGCTGCGCGCCTTCTTGAGCTTGCTGGCGATCTCCATGAGTCCGATGTTGGCGCGCTGATTGAAGCGCTGCCGCATGATGATCGCCCCCGCCTGATTGAATTGATGGGCCGCGAGTTCGACTTTGCCGCATTGACGGAAGTTGACGATACGGTTCGCGAAGACATTTTGGAAGAACTCGCAACGGAGACAGTTGCTGAGGGTATGAGCGAGCTGGAAAGCGATGACGCCGTCGCTATTCTTGAAGATCTCGACGCCGAAGAGCGTGATGAAATTCTTGACGCCATGCCCGCTGTTGATCGTGTCGCGCTGCGCCGGTCGTTGGAATATCCTGATAATTCTGCTGGTCGTTTGATGCAGACGACATTGGTGACCGCGCCGCCATTTTGGACGGCG
>CAIUDK010000339.1 GCA_903897875.1 uncultured Hyphomicrobiales bacterium | reverse complement strand
CGCGAATTTGCGTTATAGGCCTGCTGCATCTGCACCATGCTCAACAGCTCGTTGGTGATGTTGACGTTGGCCTGTTCAAGAGTTGCTTGATGACTCTCGCCAAAATCACCTTGTCCCTCGATGCCATATTCGGCCGTGCCCGACGACGTCGTTTCATTTAGCCGCGTACCTGTTGAGCTTTTCAGGCCATCTTCATTTTGAAAGTGAGCAATTGCTATGGTTGCTACAGGGATAGATGTGCCGTCGGTGGTGACAACATTCACCACGCCAGCGGTGCTAATTGCAATGGACTGGACCTTCGTAGAATCGCCGCCAGTCTTTGAGAAAACATTGATCATCTGCGGATTAGACGCCGTGCCTGAATTTCCAGACGTGGACGCATAGCCAAGGATGGGCGCGCCGCTCTGATCGACAAGATTGCCCGAAGGATCCACCGTGAGCTGGCCCGCGCGTGAGTAGGTTGGTGTAATGGCGCCCGGCGTTGTTTGGGTGCTGTCGCCGTAAGCAAAAAAGCCACCACCAGCGATGGCGATATCGAGCGTGCTATTGGTTTGCTCCATCGAGCCTTGTGTAGAACTGCGCTTGATATTTGAATTGATTGTGCCTTGTCCAAATTGGGCAGCAGACATCGTGGCGGGATCGCTCGCCATCAAATCGCTGAATTGCGCCATGCTGCGCTTGAATCCAGTCGTTTGCGCATTCGCAAGATTTTCGGAAATGACGCCGAGGCCTTTGTTCGCGGCCATGAGGCCGGTGAGGGAAGTCTTCATCATGCGTCGGCACTCCGGTATCCGCGGGTTTTGCAGTGATCCAGCAAGCTATGTGCCAATTATCAGCGATGTTTTTTCAAAAACGGAATTCCTCTCGGGCTCGCGCTATATTAAGGTGCGCCAACTTCCGCGTTGATGTGAGTACATATGCTAAGCCCAAAAACCCTCGCTGGGTTCAATGCCAAGGCGCGTCGCGTGCCAGCCGTCTCGCGCACAATCGTGCAAGCGCGGTCGCAGCTCATCGCGCTCATCGATGACTTTTGGCGTTATTACTGCAATCCTGCAGATTACTCATATCTCGACCGACAGGTCGATCCTTCGAGCGGCCAGGTGGTTGATGTTTTTGTCGCTGCGCGTTGGAAAAGCGAGCATTACATCGTCGAAAATCGCGATGGCCATACGATTATCGCGCTCTTTTGGGAGGGGCAATATTTGCCGCTCACGCGACGTGGCGACCAGGAAATTGTAATGCCCGCAGCAACAATCAGCGATGTTGAGCAAATTCTCGCCGAGATCAAACATTCGGTGAAGACAGGGGCTATGGATAGCTACCTTGGCGATAAGCCTTTGCTGCCAGCATCCTGATCGAAGGGTTGGGTTGGTCTGTCACGCACGAGTAAAATCTTGTGACGTGTGTAGCGTTGGTTGCGACCAAACGTGCTGAAGCTTCGCCAATCAACACTCCACCAATAGCCCGGCACCCAAAGATTTTCTTCACTCGTCCAATAGGTACCCGCCGCAATCGTGTTCATCGCGGGCACAGGATTTTGTGGCTGGCAGGCTTGGCAAGACAGCGACATAATCTCTTCGCGTGTCGGAAGTCGCCAGTTCTCTGTGTTCTTTGGATCAAGCAACCGAATGGCTTGCGGCACTTCATCGAGATTCAATGCGAGCGCTGTTCCGCGACACGATGTTGAGACCCATTTTTGTCCCAGCGGACAGTGCAACCATTCTAAACTGAGGCTCACATCCACAACGCGATCTTGTCGAATGACAAACAAAGATACGTTCGGTGCTTGGCTATAAGCAGGACCAACACCAATCAAAAAAGTCACGCATAGCATCGCAATAGCGTGCAATGGATGGACTTGTTTCGAATTGATCGACAACATGTGGAAGAAGAACCGATTCATTATGGCGTCCGGGCTTGGCCTAGGATTTGCTGCTGCTTTACAGCTTCTCGAAACGATGGCAACCAGTTCACCATGGATCCAACAACAATCATAGGCATTGCATCTGCTCTCGGACTAATTCTCTGGTCGGCAGCCTCAGCAACGTCAATCGCCGCATATTTCGATTTGCCTTCCGCCGCCATCGTGTTGGGAGGAACGCTTTGTATTGTCATTGCCCGCTCCAGTTTTTCTGACTTTATTGGTTCGCTGCAAGCGGCCTTTAAAATGTTTGTCTCTCCGCCGATGCGCCCTGAGCTCACGGTTGAGCAGCTCGTAGAATTTGCAACAATCGCACGGCGCGATGGAATTACTGCGCTGGATTCACAAGATGTCGCGGATCCATTTTTTACGCGCGGACTTCATCTCTTAGTTGATGGAGCGGATGACTACAAACTTGGCGTCATTCTCCATCGCGATATTGAAAAGTCAGAAGCGCGTTTGTCTGCCTATGTCGATGTTTGGCAGACTTGGGTTGATGTTGGGCCATCTATGGGAATGGTGGGCACATTGGTTGGTCTTGTTGCCATGTTGGGCAATATGACAGATCCAAAATCGATTGGGCCTGCAATGGCTGTTGCCATTCTAACAACGCTCTACGGAGCCATTGTTGCCAATGTTATCGGTCTGCCGATTGTGACCAAGCTGCGCTCAAGCTCGATTATCGAATTGCAAAACCAGCTTGTCGTCGTTGAAGGATTGCAAGCGATTGCACGCGGCGAGAATGGACGCCATGTGCGTGATTATCTCACGCCCATGATCTGGTCTCCGTCTTCTTTGCCAGCCGATGAGATCGCCACGTGACACTGCGATCAAAGGGACCGCGGACACGATTTCCACGATTGCAATCCGTGGCTAAAGGATCGGCATGGCGTAATGCGCCATGGCTTGTGACATTTGCAGACATGAGTATTTTGCTCATGTCGTTCTTTGTGCTTCTTTTGTCTTTCACTGATGTTGATCTGTCGCGCTTTCAATTGATGTCTGGTTCTTTGAGTGAAGCGTTTAGAACACAACGCTTCGTGCCGGTTGTTGGCGAGCCAGCCTTGCGTGCAGATAAAGATGCCAATGGACGCAAATCCGCAGCGGGTGAAGCGGCTGGTCTAATTCCATTGAACGGGCGTCAGTCTTCGGAAGGTGTTAACCGTCCAACGGATGCCGCCGATTTTGCGCGTCTCTTGGGTCAAGCACTCGTTGAAGGTCGTGTTGAGATTGTGCGACTGGGTGAATCTTTGGCGCTGCATTTCACGGCTCTAGAATCAAATGCAAGAGATCCTCTCGGCTTGAAGCAAACGACAGTTGATGCGCTTGAGAATATTGCGCGCCTCAGCATGGCACCTCAAAGCGCGGCATCTCAGATTGCCTCACCAATAACGGCGCCAGATCCAAAGGCTGCAGCTGCTATCGCAACTGAATCTGCAAAATCTGAATTTTCGCCCGATGATAGTGCTGACAAAGCATTTCACGCGCTGACTGAGGCTTTGAAAACTGATTTGAACGATGGGTCGGTGCGTCTGGTACGTGGCCAAAATCGTGTTGTTGTCCAGATTGGAACAGCGGGCGCTTTTGCTTTGGGATCAGCTGATTTAACGTCGAGTGCGCGTGAGTTGATCCAGCGTATTGGCCGCATTTCCTTGGTGGATGATCCAGAGCTTATTGTTGCTGGTCACACAGATAATATACCTATTTCAACAGAGCGGTTTCACGACAATTGGGAATTGGCGTCCGCGCGTGCAATTTCAGTTGTGAAGGAATTACAAAAGACAGCCGGCATGACGGCCAGCTTATTGTCAGTTCGGAGCTTTGGTGATTTGCGGCCCATCGCGCCAAATGATAGCGCGGAAAATCGTGAAAAAAATCGTCGTGTCGAAATTGAACTTCAATATCACTAAGTTTTAGTCTGCTACCATCCATTGACGCAGCTGAGAGAGTGCCGCCTTTTTGATTTGCGATACGCGACCAATTGTTACTGACAAGACTTCGCTGATTTCTTCTAGGTTCAACTCTTCGACATAGTAGAGCTGAAGAACCAGGGCTTCGCGCTCATTCAAGCGTTTGAGAAGATCGGCAAGTCGTGTGCGCAGCTCGCCAGTCATGAGCGCACCTTCAGGTGTTGGCCCATCATCTGCAAACCAACTGGAATGATCGTCGTAGATTTCATCCAATGAGCGATCAGAGGTTGGTATGATCTGATTGCGCCAGGAATGGAGGTCTTGAACTGAGATACCGAGCTTGGCGGAGACGAGCGCATGATTTTTAGCGTCGCCACCTTCCGACACGACAAGCTTTTCAGCTGCCAGAATCTGATCGCGACGTTGCACGGCAGTGCGCGTGAGTGTGAGGTGGCTGCGCAGATGATCGATCAAAGATCCGCGAATACGCACGGACGCATAGGTACCAAATGTCGCTTCGCCAGTGTCTTGAAAGCGTTGTGCGGCTTCTACAAGCGCAGTCATACCAATTTGAATCATATCGTCGATATCAAAGAGGTCGTTGACGCGCCCATGCACTTGCCACGCAATTTTGCGCGCCAAAGGCATATGGCTGCGAACGCGTTCTGCGATCTCACGCTCGGTAGCCGCAGGTGCGATGTAGGAGCGTACGTTCATGGCGCAAAATCCTGTAGTTCAGGAGCAGGCTGCTGATGGAAGAAGCCGGTCTTGGCATCATCCGTTGGTGTTGGATTGTCGGAATGCAGCATGGTTGCGATTTTGGTAATCGCACGTGCAGCTGGCGCATTGGGGAAGGCAAGTACGAGCGGCTGGCAACGGCTGACGGCCTGCAACAGCAGACTATCTTCTGGCACGCTGCCAATGTGATGTAGCTCTGCTTTGAGAAACTGATCTGCGATGGTTTTGAAGCGATTGAAAATATCTTTGCCATGCGCGTCATCACGCACGCGATTGATGATGACATCGAAATGCTTGCGACCCGTATCCTGGTGCAAGACTTTAATCGACGCATAGGCATCGATAAACGCTGAGGGCTCACCCACCACAACCACGATCACGCGATCGCATGCTTCAACATATTCCGTGACGTTCGTTTCCACACCAGCAGCCGTATCGACAATCAGTCGGTCCGTCACAGAGGTGAGGCCAGAAAAAGAACCGATAATTTTTTTGCGCATCTCATCAGACAGGCCCATCAATTCCGATAGACCGCTACCGCCAGCAATCAGTTTGAGACCAAGTGGGCCTTCTGTTACCAAATCGCTGAGGGGTAGATCGGCCGATATCGCATCGACAATGGTACGCTCTGGCTGAGAACCCAAAACAATATGCGAATTGGCAAGGGCCAAATCCGCATCAAACAACACAACGCGTTCACCGAGCTTTTGGAGCGCGATGGACAGGTTGACGGAAATGTTGGTCTTGCCAACGCCGCCCTTGCCACTGGTTACGGCGATGGATTTTGGAAAAGTCATCACCATGTCCTTAGTTCAAGGTTTCATCAGCGGAGCCAGAAATGCTGCCGCGAATGAGATTTTCAAGAGCGGTCACATCAGGCTCAACAATGCCGCGCACGAGATGTGAGCTTGTTGCCAGATACGCAATGCCAGCGCCGCGCAGGCTCAGCTTGCTCAAAGCGGCCAATGTCATTGGCGATTCATTGAGCTTGGTGAGTGCGAGTGCATCCAGCTTGGGATACCGGTCGAGCAGATGGTCGATAGCCTCTGATGACAAATTCGAAGCGACAACACCGCATTTGATCAAAGGGGCTAATTGATGTGAGCGCTGCTCTAAAATATCGAGCAGGTTTTTGCACTCATCAGGATTGCTTGGCATGTCAACAAACATCGATAGACGGCGACCGGCGCTTTTAGCAACATTTGCCAATTCTGTTGTCTGCTCAATATCAACAACAGGCACATCGAGAATGCGGCCATAGGCGCGCAATTGCTCGGATGCACCAAGCTTGCTGCAGTCAGCGTTCACGAAGGTGATTTTTTCATCTGGCAAAGCCATGCGCAAACGTGCGGCCAATTGAGCCAACATGGTTGTCTTGCCAGAACCGGATGGGCCAACGGTCACAATCACGCGTGGGCCAGCCGTTAAAGATGGTGGCTTTTTGTGAAGCAAACGATTGGCGAGAAAGCGTGAGAAACGCTTGTCGGAATTTTGTGTCTCCAACGCGCCTGATTGGGCGAGGAAGATTGAAAGCAGGGCAGGCGAAGCGCCGGCTGAACGCAGACCACCGAGCATCAATTCTGAGCCCAGCATAGCCTTGATCTCATTGACCGACTTTTCGAGTGCCGAATAACGAGGATCTGTGTCCGGTGTCATGGATGACTTCATTGGCGTCGATGAAGGCCGGATGGGACCAACAGGGCGCACGCCATCGTTCAAGAATTGAGAGAAGCGCTCTGTCTTCTTTTTCTTGTCCATTGCCATTTCAAATGGCGTTTTTCCAAGCGCTGGAGGCGCAGAGGATTCGCGGCCATGGTGAGCGGCAATCATTTCAATGCCGCCCGCAACTTTGCGCGCCGAGAGGATCACAGCATCTTCACCAAACTCGCGGGCAATTTGTGCCATTGCTTCGCGGCTGTCTTCGGCTACGACTTTTGTACGTTGCATCATGATGTCATTCCTCATTCGGAGCCGCCGATCACGGCGACCACGTTGACGCGTTTAGTCTCAGGGATTTCACGGTAGGACAGAACCAATGCATCGGGAATCGCCTGGCGGATAAGGCTCGACAATTCACGACGTAGGCCTGGTGATGTGATGACAACAAGCGTCTGCCCGTTCTCACTCATCGTTTTGCTTTGTTGCTGGAAGGATTCCAAAAGTTTGCGTGCCAGACCTGGCTCGATCAAACCATTGGATGTTCCACCAGCGCGGACGTTCTGCAAAATAAGCTGTTCGAGGTTTGGATCCATCGTGACAGCCGACAGTGCATCTTTTGGGCTGCTGACGCGCTGAACGATGATTGGACCCAGTGCCACGCGCGCTGTTTCAATCAGATCCTCAGGCTCACGGCTCTTGGCGCTAGCCAGAGCTTCAAGAATGCGCTGCAGATCGCTGATCGAAATCTGCTCTGCCACAAGGGCTTTAAGAACCTGTGTGAGCAGTGACAGTGTGACAACTTTTGGCACCAAGCCAGACACAAGGTTTGGAGCCGTTTTTGCAACATGATCGAGCAGAGGCTGAACATCGTCCTGACCAAGAAGATCAGCGGCGCGTTGCACAAGAAGCTGATGAAGATGTGTTGCGACCACTGTGCTTGGATCAACCACTGTGTAGCCAGATGATGTCGCGCGAATTTTGTCGAGCGGATCAATCCAGACTGCATCAAGACCAAAGGTTGGATCCTTAACAAGCGGTCCGTTCAAAACGATATTGCTTGAGCCGCTCTGGATGGCCAGAAGCTTGCCAATCATCACATTGTCTTCAGCTGCAATCACGCCGCCAATGGTGATGCGATAAGCGTTAGGACCAAGCGAGAGATTGTCGCGGATACGAACGGATGGAATGATGAATCCAAGATCACGCGAAGCTTGTTTGCGAATACCGGTGATGCGGGCCACGATGGCACCCTTGCCGCCGTCATCAATGAGCGGAATGAGGCCGTAGCCAACTTCCAACAGAAGAGCGGAGCGATTGGAAACGTCTTCAATCGAGAGATTGTCGTCTGAGTCATCTTTCGCGCCTTCGATAGCAGCAGCGTCAGATTTTTTCACTTCGTCTTTGGCTTTTTCGCTTTCCTGAGTGGCATACCAAGCAATGGCAGCAGCACCAGCAGCAGCTGTGAGAAAGAGGACGTTAGGCATGCCTGGAACGATACCAAACAAAGCCAACACACCCGACACCGGCCACCACGCACGACCAAGACCAACCTGCGCAACCAAGCGTTCAGTTAGGTCATGGCCTGTGGAGTCACGTGTCACCACAATTGCGGTTGCAAGAGAAAGCAGCAGTGATGGGATTTGAGCAACCAGACCATCGCCGATGCTCAATGTGATGTAGCGCTGGGCGGCAACCGAAAGCGTCAAGCCATGTTGCGCCATGCCAATGATCAAGCCGCCAACGATGTTGACCGCAAGGATCATCACAGCAGCAATCGCGTCACCCTTTACGAATTTGGTAGCACCATCCATGGAGCCGTAGAAATCGGCTTCTTGTCCGACTTCGCTGCGGCGCAAGCGTGCCTCATCAGGTGTGAGCAGACCAGCGCCCAGATCGGCATCGATCGCCATCTGCTTGCCGGGCATAGCATCAAGTGTAAAGCGTGCGCTCACTTCAGAGACGCGGCCAGTACCCTTAACAATAACGATCATGTTGATGATCATCAAAATGGTGAAGACGAGGATGCCGACAACAAAGTTGCCGCCGATCACGAACTCGCCAAAGGCCTTAATGACCTGACCGGCTGAATCATTGCCAGCGTGGCCATGAACCAGCACGACGCGCGTCGATGCCACGTTGAGCGAAAGACGCAACACGGTGGCAAACAACAACACAGTTGGGAAGGCAGAAAAATCTAATGGGCGGAATGTTTTGATGCTCACCATAAGAATGGACAGCGACAGAACAATGTTCAGTGTGAAGAAGATGTCGAGCAGGAATGGCGGGATCGGCAACACCATCATCAAGATGAATGCAATCAACGTAATCGGCAGCAATAGCGATCTCACGGTCTGTGAGAGCATTGACTGTTGAGATGTTGACACTGCGATGGCCACACGAAACTCCAAATGTCGAATTTACGTCAGTCCGCCCCATATTTCGGGGCTTTTTGACACCCTGATGCCCGATATCGGGTGGGTAAACGGAGTTCTGCAAGGCATGTGCCAGCGATTTTGGGTCGCGGCACGGAATTTGCTGTTTCACTTTCGTGGCGCTGAAGGCCGCGAGAGGACGTACCGTGAAAATATCTTTTAGTGTTGTTGCCTTGGGACTTTTGTTGGCTGGTTGCTCCGCCACGAGCTCTCCATTTGATAGTATGCTGACCGCTTCATCGGCAGTGCGCGGAACAGGCTATGCCTCAATCTCTATACAGCCGGGGCGAACAGCAGCGCAGCGGCAGCTCATGGCGATGCGCGCAGCGCGTCTGGCTGCGATGCGAGAGCTTGCAGAAAAAATTCACGGACTCGACATTGATGGTTACGTTTCCGTTAATGAGTCCGTCATTCAAAACGATAGTGTGCGCGGCACGATCAACGGACTTGTGCGCGGTGCGCGCTTAGTCAGCGTTGTTCCTAAGGGCGATATCTATGAGGTCACGCTTGAAGTTGAGCCCTCAGATATGGCCGCTTCGCGTCGTGATCCGCGTCCAGTTCGGTATCGGTGACATCTATGACAATCGCATCCCAACCCATCCGCTTAGCAATTTGTGTCGCAAGTCTTGTGTTTGCAGCTTGGCAAGCAGAGGCGGGCACACAGATCATTCATGCTGAAGGGCGCGCCGCGATTGCGGGAAACAATATTGCTGCAGCTCGGCAATCGGCTCTGGCAGAGGCACTTTATGACGCTGCGGGCCGTATTCGCATGCGTGTTCAAGGCGCTGGAAATCTTTCAACACAGGGTGTGCTTAAAGAAGAATCCAATGTTGTGGTTGAAGGATTGCTGAAAGGTTATCAAGTCGTCGAAGAACGTCGCGAAGGCACTCGCTATATGATTGCGATTGAGGCTTTGGCTGACACTCAAGATGACACATGCACTGGCGATAAACATGTTGATCTTGATATTCGCTCTATCAGCGTGCGTATGGCACCAGGAATTTCGGGTGCGCTGAAGGCTGTGGCGCTAGCAAGTTTGGCGCGATCCGTTGATGTGCTCTCGTCGAGCGGCACATTCCGCGTCTCTGATAGCCGCAATTTAGTCGGGGCAGATGGCGTGCCCTATTCAAGTTTTGATAGTGATCGTTACACGACCATGTCATCGGGACTGGCGACCAATGAAGCGGGTTATTCTCTCTCTGGTGCGCTCCTGATTGAGCGTTCGCGAAGCGATTCACTCACCCTTCATAAAACAGCGCTGGTGGCTCAATTAAGCCTGAAGCTACGCGATAATTCCAATGGCGCGACCATCAAAACCATTCAACACAGCGTCACGATTCCTCTCAGCAATCGCGTGTGGGGAACAGATTATGATTATGGCGTCCCCCCATCGGCAGATCTGTCTCCGTTGTGGAAAGATGTGCTTGGCGAACTCGAGTCAAAGCTGGGTTGTCAGCCGCTGCGCGCCAAAGTGGCTTCCGTTGAGGATGGCAAGATTCTCCTGACAGCAGGCAGTGAAAATGGTGTTCGCGAGGGCGATTATTTTCTCGTTCAATTGTCGGGAAAAAATCGTAATGCCTGGCAAGTGCTCCATATTGAAAGCACGACACCCAGCACATCTTATGCGCGCCCTATGAAAGCGACGCCGGCCATTCCGGTCAATTCGCTCGCAACATTGTTGAATTAGGGGAGATGAATATGCGTCACATTTTTCTTCTTCCCATTCTCATTCCACTGGGTGCGGGCATCGCCCATGCGCAGGATGAATGGGGCCCAGACGAAATTCGCCAGACCTTGCGCACATGGCTAAGTGAGCATGGCAAAGGTGTTGATGCGGGCGCCAATATTGGCCCGCTTGATGATCGTATGCATGTGGCTGCGTGTCCTGCTGTTGAGATTGCGCCACGCAGTGCGCGCAGCACCAGCTATGTCATTAAATGCAATGCGCCAGAGGCTTGGCAATATGTTGTGCGTGTCGATCAAGATAAGCAGACGCCGCGCATGATGATGGCCAAGGCCGACGGTAAAATGCCGAATTCTATGCCTACCGATGGTTGGCGTGTGGTTGTGCCGCGTGTCAATTTAACGGCAGGCACGATTTTAACAGCCGATTATCTTGAGGAGAGGCCCTCGGATGTCTATCCGGGCGCCTCAGCAATAAAGTTTATTGCCGAGGCTTTTGGCCTGCGCCTGACGACGTCTGTTGGTCCAGGAAATGTGCTCACAACTCAAAATGTTGCCAAGGCGCCATTGGTGATGAAGGGCGAGCCTGTTACCATTTTGGCGTCGGGATCTGGCTTTAATATCTCAATGCCTGGGAAGGCCGAAGAGGATGGATTTGAGGGAACGCTCATTTCTGTTCGCAACACACAGTCAGGAGTCCTTCTCAAAGGACGTCTTGGCGCGGGCAAAATAGTCGCGATTGCATCTTTCTGAAAGTTTTTTCAAAAAAAGATGCATCGGGGCTAAAGAAGTGACTGAAGTGACCGTTATATCCACTAGGAAGAGGATTAAACCATGATCGACGGCGTGAGTTCTAAGCTCAGCTATATGAAGCCAACTCTGAAAAAGCCAGAGAAGCTCGATGTCGCCACTTCGTCAGCGCCCGCTGGCGAGCAGGCGAAGGTTGAGCTCGCTTCTACTTCGAGTGCTGGTTCAAGCAATGCAGCGCCGATTGACCGTGCAAAGATTGCGGCCATTCGCAATGCTATCCGCAACAATGCGTATCCGATCGATTTTCAGAAACTTGCTGATCGTATGATTGAAGCTGATCTGGTGAATGGTTCTGATCGCCAAAACTGATTATTTCGCCTATAAGATGCGGAATAAGGTCTCAGTTGCGGTCGTATTATGATGAGCTTTCCCTCTGAATTGTTTCTCTTGCTTGTCATTTTGGTGAGCACGCTTGGTTATCTGGCTTGGCAATTCAAATTTATTGGTAAGCGTCTGACGAAGATTGATGAGACTCTTGAAGTTCTCTCGTCTTTGGTGACAACGGTCGATGATCGTCTGCTGAGAACCTCAGTGACGCATGACAGTATGCTCAACGATTCCGTCCAAAAAATGCAGGCCAATGTCACATCGCTTGAAATGCAATTACGCGATGCGGGGCACGGCCGCGAAAATCCTGAAATGCTAGAATTGGCGATCCGCTTTGTTCATGAAGGCATGGATACTGAGCAGATTAAGCGCAAGACAGGTTTGCCAAGCGAAGTGGTTGAATCCATCAGCCTATTCCACAAACGCTAGGCCGTTACGCTTGTCTTGAGATTGTTGATTTGCGACCGGCTTTTTTTGCCAAGGCTTTTTCACGCTCCAGACGCCACAAGGTTGCGGTGATAACTTCAAGCGCTGCAACGTCGTTGGTGGATGTTAATCCCAATTGTCCGCGCGCCACATAGCCTTGCTTAGCTGCGCCCTCGATGAGAAGGCCAACGCCGCCTAACGCCATTGCGACAACGCTCACACCATACGCCAAGGTGAGATAATAGGGGTCCATTGCAAAGGCGACGCAATAGACGAGCACCACGCCGCACAGCATTTGCCAAAGGTGGAACCGCGTTAAAAGAACGACGGGAACGAGACTCCATGCGAAAGACACTTGCTCTGGAATGAGGAGAAGTCCCGCGCCATTTTGAATGCAGGCATTATAGGTCAGCCATTGGTCATCTTCTGGAACACTCACTTGGTCCAATGCGGGGCCGCGCTCATACACGCAGCCGTCTATGCCCTTGCCTACGAGGATGCGAAAAAGAACACCGTGACGCGAGACAATGATCCGGTCTGTCTTTGCAAGTTGAGAGATGCGTTCGGGTTCTTCGAGAATTTCAGTTGGGCCGAATTTACCAAAAATGAGAATCAGATCCGTTGCCATGAGTCCGCATTGCTCGGCTGGTGAGCCGCGCTCAACAGATGTCACTAAAGCAACATCTGAATAGGTTTTAGCTTCGGAGACGGTCTCAGTGTCCATTAGGGATACCGGATCATAGATTCACGCTCTTGCACTTTGTTGCGTGTTTGAGTGCGCGCATGTTCAATCTGCTGCATGCGAGCAGCAAGTGCCTTTTGGCTTTGGCTCACGGAATCCAGTTTTGTGCTGATTTCACTTGAGGGCGCTGTAGCAGCCTTCGCCTGTTTCATCGCTTCCATGACCTGATTGAGGCTGGCCTTATTTGCAGCTGCCAATTCATCAGTTGCTTGACGCATGGAGGCTGGCAGCTTCTCATTGGATGCTGTCAACACTTCAAGCTTCTGAATCAAAGCTGTCTGGCTTGTAACAATCGAAGTGACAGATTTTCTTAAATCGTCTTGAAGCCCGTTAAGGGCGGCAATGCCATGATTGATTTCTTCAGTGCTTTCTTCTATCCGCTTGGCTGTGCCATTCAGGCCCGTAATTTCTCCAGCAAACACGCCCAGCGCATCGCGATTGATCTTGGTGATGCCGTCAAAGCGATTGAGTGAATTGCGATAGATGATGATTGTGCCAGCCACCGTGATGATGGCCATAATCAGCACGAAAATTCCGCTGCCAAGCAAAATCATACCATTGCGCTTTGAGCCTTCCACAAGCTCGTTCACCTGTTTGCGCAGGCGTTGAATCTCTTGTGCGGCATCTGTTGCAGTTCCAGCCGCAGCTAAGGCGAGCTGAATCGATTCATCAACATGGGCTGGTGGGGTTGGCTTTTTCTCACTCATGATACGCGTCCATTTGTTTTAATTGAAGTTTGAGCAGTTTCACGTCTTGTGCATTGCTGGCCCGAAGTGCTGACCACTTCCATTGCCGGCAATCGACGTGACCGAAACCCAAAGCTTCGACAGGTATAGGGAAGTCGAATGTCGTGTGAGACCACAAAATGGCGGCAGCCAAAGCAAGTTATCTGCGTCATGACTTGGCCTCAAGTGTTCGGCCATTGGCGTCAAATTGCAATGCGGCGGGCACTTCCACCTCAGGTGGCTCCATATCGGTGTTTGTTTGATAGACAAATGTCAGCACTGACGCGACGGCGCGATACAGTTCAGAATGAATCTCGCCACCCACTTCGCTGGTGTAATAAATTGCACGCGCCAGAAGCGGATAGGACAGAATGGGCAGGTTCAAAACAGCGGCCTGTTCCTTGATAATGGCTGCAACTGAGTCCGCACCTTTGGCGACAACTTTTGGTGCTGTGCCATCTTCAAAATCATAGCGCAATGCAACCGCAAAATGTTGCGGGTTCACAATAATCACTTGAGCATCTTTTAGATTGCTGACTGAATCGCGATCAGCGGCTTCACGCTGCATCTGGCGAATTTTGCGCTTAACTTCTGGCGAACCTTCGGACTGTTTGTATTCGTCCTTGAGTTCCTGCTTGGACATCAACAATTGGTTTGTATGCTTGCGCCATTGCATGATGGCGTCAAACGCACAAATCACAGCTGTCCCTGCAACCAAAATCAGAAATGTCTGGATGATCAATTGGCCAGATTCATCTAGCGCTCTTTCGATGGGTAGATTGGATAGCTCAAGAATTTTTGGCAAATCATTAATGATAACTACCACACCCATAACGCCCAGGAGCGTTATCTTCATGATGGATTTGATGAGTTCGACGATGGATTGAAAGCCAAACATGCGCGACAGACCGGAGACTGGTGAGATGCGGCTGAACTTCATCGCAAGATTGGCTGTGACAAAATGCAGACCACCAAACGCCGTCTGCGCGGCCACCAAAACGAGAACCAGTGGAATCATAAATGCCAATAAGGGCAGAATGACACCACCAAAACGGTCACCAATGACACTCAAGAACGGCAGGTCTCGATTGAGCGCGTCGGTAATGTCGAGGCCTGAGCGGAAGCCGCCGAGAAACTCGTTGAAATAAAACCGACCGCCAAAGACCAATTGCATGGCGCCCATGAGAAGAACTGAGCCCATTAGCAATTCTTTGGATGTCAGAATCTGGCCTTGCTCGATTGCTTCTTCAAGTTTTCGGGCGGATGGGTCTTCTGTCTTTTCCTGTGCGTCATCATCATCTGCCATTGATTATTTCCCCGATCCAACCAATGCCAATTCACGCATGCGTTGGCTAACATTTTCGAGAGTGCCAGAAATCGCAGCGCCAATATTGGGCATGGTCACCATGATGAGAGCGATGCCGATTAAGATGGTGATTGAGAAGCCGATGGAGAAAATATTGAGAGCTGGTGCAACGCGCGCCAACATTCCCAATGTTAGGTTCATGATGAAGAGTGACACGACAATGGGAAGTGAGATCAGAAAACTTGACGAAAAGATCAGTCCGGCATCCTGCAAGATGGCCGTGAAGATTTTTGGATCTAGGATCGGTGCGCCGATAGGAAGTACGTCAAAGCTAGCAGCCACTTGGCGCACGAGCAGATGATGGCCTTCGGTCGACAGGAAAATCATGATGAGGAAGATCGATAAAAACTGCGTAACGACGGGCGACTGACTACCGGTTTGCGGATCAATCATCGCGGCAAAGCCAAGCCCCGTGGCAAAAGAAATTTGCTCACCAGCCATTGCGACGGCAGCGAACGCCAATTGCAAGACAAAGCCAATCGCTGTGCCTATCAGCACTTCTTGCATCACAACCAAAAAACCCGGAACAGACAAAAGATCTGTTGTGGGTGTTTTGATTTTAGCCGTCAAAATAACGGCAAGCCCAAGAGCGAGCGCCACGCGCATGGGAACAGAGATGGTTGCCGCCGAAAAGAAGGGCGCAGCCAACATCATGGCCGACAAGCGAACCGAGATCAGAAAAAAGGAGACAAGGCCTGCAAACAGCGCGCTGTCTTCAAGAACGATCATCGCCCAACTCTCCCGATTTCAGAAAAGATGGTTTGAAAGAATCCTGACAATGTTGCCAGCATGAAGGGCGCTGAGAGAAACAACACCGTCAGAACGATCAGCAGCTTGGGCACAAAGGTCAGTGTGGCCTCGTTGATAGATGTTGCTGCTTGGAACACACCAACGATCAGACCGGCGATCAATGCAGAGAACAGCACAGGGCCAATCGTCAACAAGACACTCATGAGTGTCTCGCGCCCAACGCCGATGAATTGTTCGTATTGCATGGCCCCACTAAACCTTTGTGAAGCTCTCAACGAGCGAGTTGACGGTCATTGCCCAGCCATCAACGATGACAAACATGAGCAGCTTGAAGGGAAGTGAGACTAGCGTCGGTGACAACATCATCATGCCAAGAGACATCAGAACGCTGGCCACAACAATATCGATCACGAGGAAGGGAAGAAAGATCAGAAATCCGATCGTGAAACCCGTACGCAATTCACTCAAGATGAACGCGGGGACAACAACAGTGATTGGCACAGCTTCTGGGCTTGGATAAGCACCATCCCCTTGCAGTTCGGCAATCATCATCAAATCGCTCTGGCGCGTTTGACGCAACATAAAAGTCTTCATCACATCCATACTGCGACTACCGGCTTCTTCAATTTTAATTTGTCCGGCAGTGTAGGGCGCAAGGGCTGTATCGTTGATTTGTTTGAACGTCGGCATCATCACAAACAATGTCATGAACAAAGCAAGGCCAACAAGCACTTGGTTTGGCGGTGTCTGCTGTGTGCCGAGCGCTTGGCGCAAAATTGATAGAGTGATGATGATGCGTGTGAAGCTGGTGGTGACGAGCAGGAGCGATGGCAGAAGCGTGAGGCCCGTCATCAAGATCAATGTCTGCAAAGACAATGACAAGGATTGTCCGCCGCCAGCTTTGCTATCGAGCTTGAGAAGCGGGATGTCGAAAGGTGCTTGCTGTGCCAGAGCGGGTGTTGCGATGACGCACAAGATCAAAAGAGCAGGTAGCCAGCGAGTGATGCGCATATTAACCCTCCCGAGTTGGTTGGGGAAGAATCTGCATGCTGCCCACACCTTGGCGTCCAACACCGCACAAAACATTGATGCCATCGACTTCTACAAGACACAGGCGCGCACCGTCGCCTAAATGAATCGAGCCCTTCAACGCAATTGGTCCTGTTACAAACTTATTCTGCAAACGATCACGATAGTGACCAAGCACAAGGGCGACGACAATCATGCCGCCCAAAAACAGGAACATTGCGATGAGATAGCTTGTGTTCATTTAGAGGCTCCGTACTCTCTGTTCAGGAGAGACGATTTCAGTAAAGCGAATGCCAAGACGCTCGCCCACAAGAACGATCTCACCCTTGGCCAACAAAGTTCCGTTGACAAGAATATCGAGATGTTCGCCAGCAAGGCGCTCCAATTCAACCACCGAGCCGTCATTGAGCTTGAGAAGATCTCGGATGGAGATCTTTGTTCCGCCCACTTCGACCGTGAGTTTAACTTCTACGTTCTCTAGCAATTTAAGATTCTGTGCCGATGCCAGCTGAGAATCTGCCTGATCGCTTGCTTCTGCTTTGGTATTTGTCATAGCTGCCTCACTTCAATTTATTTGGAGATTCGAATGGCCATTTTGCCGTCACGCTCGCCGAGCGAACCGGCAAAGAGCGGTTGGCCTTCAACCATGATCTCAATCTGTTCAAAGGCGGGAATTTCAACGACGACACCGGGGCGTAGTCGAAGAAGCTCAGTCATTGTCACCACAGGCTCTGCGATGCGTGGATAAAACGAGAGCGGAAGGTTGAGTAGAGCCAATTGCATGCGGCGCTCCCAATTCTCATCACGCTCGCCCACGCGCTGAATCTTGCTGCGCATAAGTGGGGCAATCGCTTTGAGCGATTGAAGGGGATAAAGGATATCGATTGCGCAGGGCTCAGCAAATGGCAGATGCACGATAAAGGTTGAGACGACGACGGTCTCTTGTGCATCGACAAATGATGTGAATGCTGGATTTGTTTCGCTACCAACCATTTCAAATTTGGCCGGAAGAATCTCTGTCCAGGCTTCTTCAAGAACTTTTAGAGATCCCTCTGCCACGATTTCAATCACACGCTCTTCAGTTGGTGTGAATTCGGTGGCGCGTGTCACCGCACTGTCACCACGGCCGCCAAAGAAGCTGTTGACGAGAATGCTGATGAGGCGGGGTGGCACGGTGATAAGAATGGTGCCCTTGAGCGCATCAACGCGTGCTGTTGTTAGACTGAGAAAAGAATCGAGCGCGGATGAATATTCTTCAAACCGTTTTGTCTCAGGCGGCTGAATGGTGATGCGCGGAGAAAAGCGCAGCATTGGCAAGAGCACATTGCGCATCTGCCGACCAAAGCGTTCGTTAATCAGACGCAGCGTATAAAAATCGCCGAGCAGTCCGCTGTCTTCATCGCCAAAATTGAACGGCTTACATTCCTTTGCCGTAATGCCGGTCGCTGCATCAAGCGAGCCGTCATTCAGCCCTTCAAGCAGGGCTGTCACTTCTTCGTTACTCAGCTTACGGGTACTCGACATGATTTTTACCGGTTTTACTGCATCACAAGTGCGGTGATGTAGACATTCTCAATGCCACCAAAATCAGCCCGCTCTTTCAGGACGCGATTAACGACGTCTTTCAAGAGGCTTTGGATGCGCTTGCGATTTTCCATTCCAACTACTTCACTTTCGGCCTGTTCTGCAAGCAGGGCCAGCACTTCGGAGCGAATGGCAACCTCGTGTTTCTGCACATTCTCAATAACAGTCTTGTCATATTGAGTTGCCAAACCGATGCTCACTTGAACAAAGCGACGTGAACCGCGCAAGTTCGTGGTGAAATTGCCTGGGAATTCGAAATAGGTCGTTGCGAATTTTTCCGTGGCGGGCACAGGCTTACTTGGAGGGCCTTCAGGTTTGGCAGGTTCTTTGCCGTGTGGGTCGCCATGCGCATCAGCCTTTGGTGCTGCGCCATGTGCATCGGCCTTTGGCGCTTCTGACGCATGTGCTGCGCCGCCATGTTCTTCGCTCTTTGGTGCTTCTGCAGCAGCGTCTTTTTTCTCAATCACCATTGCCAGCGGATTATCCTCTGGTGGCGGTGTTGTGAGCTTAACAAAAAGAATACCGCCGCCAACACCGGCGCCGATCAGAATCAGACCAAGAACCGCAAATATTGCGATCTTGATGATTGGCGACTTCTTCTTGCCAGTTGGTTCGGCTTCTGCGGGTGCGGCTGCCATGGTGGACTCCTATCTTAAGCGATCATGTCGATCGAAAATGCTTCAACTGCGTTGGATGATATATCCGTGGTGCTTTTGCGGGTCTGGCGTGGTGTGCGATCTTTTCCTTCGTCGGATTGATCGGATACATCGAACCCATCAAGGACAAAGCCATCGCGTCCAAGTGCGTCTTTCAAACCGTCCTCACCCGATGCCAATAATGCGCTGGCTTCGCCAGATGTTGTTTTGAGTCCAATGCGAACGCGCTGGCCGTCCAACGACATGCGGATCAGCACTTGGCCCAAGTGGAGTGGATAAATTGTCAGACGAATTTCATCTTTGCCTTGGCGCAGAGCTGAAATCACTTGGCGTTCAATGGCACGGTGTTGCAGTTCATTGGCAAATGCATCCATCGTGCGCGTCGTCTCTGCGGTGCTTGTACTTGCAGTCGATTGCGCTGATGGTGTCGTGCGTAACAATGTTGGATTTGGATTTGACGTTTGTGTGGTTGTCACATTCGTCAAATCAGACAACGATGGCCCACCGATATGTGCTGCGCTGGCTGTCGTGTTAGGCGCATCATTGGTCTGCGTATTGGCCACAGCCTCTAGCGTCTTTTGGTCAAATGCCTTTTGAATATCTTCAAAATGTGTCAGCTGACGTGCGTCACCTTGGTTATCTTTGCGTTGATCGTTGTTTGCAAAAGATGGATCGCGCTGTGCATCTGATGGCGGATTGTCCATCTGCTGCTGTCCATTGGCACTCTCGCTTTGAAGCGAGGTGATTGGGGCCTGCGATGGTTCTGGCGCAGTCGTGCGATCGTCAAAGCTGATTGAAGGGTCGGCTGCAAGCTTTGTTGCATTGTGTGTCTGTGTTGCAACTTGTGCAGCGATGATGACAGACGCGTTTGTGTGCGACGGCGTTGCATTTAGATTAGTGATAATTTGTGCGTCAGCCGAAACCTTCGCATCCAAAGTCACGGCCGCATCAACTGTCACGTGTGCATCAACCAAAGTGGCTTTGATTGGTTCGCGCGCAATAGCAACTTCCTTTGGCGCTGGCGGCGTGGCCACCATCATTGATGGAGCGTCATATGGATCGCGTGGGCGCATCTGCTGGATAGGCGCACGTGATGGTCCGGCCAGTCCAAGGTCAGTTGAGGGTGATTCTGGTGTGACATCACTTTTTGACGAAACTTCAATCTCACTATGAGGCTGTGTTTGCGACACTGTGCCGACAAATTCAGCAATTTCGCGCGTCACGTCACGCTCAGGAATTGTCGCCACTGGCTTAGCTTCGCTGTGTGTTTCCTTAACGTCTTCGATGTTTGAGTTGGACGCGACAGTGTTCGCGGTCAGATCGATTGCGTCGGTTGTCTTTGGTGCATCGGTATCTCTCGCGGTACTGTCAAGTGCGACCACATGAGCGGTTTTTGGCAGTGCTTCGATTTCATGCGTCGGCGCGAGGACAGTTGGAGCTACATTTTCCGTAGGTGCTTTTGCGTCTTTGATTTGCGATTTGATCGAAGAAGCGTCTTCCTTTGACGCATTCATTTCTACGGTTGGTACTTGCACTTCTACCGTTGGTGCGTGCGCTTCTACGGCTGGTGTTTGTACCTCTACGGTGGGCGCTTGCAATTCTACAGCCGGTGCGTGCGCTTCCTCATTTGACGCAATGGGGCGCGCTACCATGTCAATAGGGAGCTCTACAGCTGGCGCTAAATTATCAATCACATGAGCCACGTGATCCGCGTGTTCCAACTGAGTCACATGCACAACAATTGAAGGTGCTGCATCAAGTGCTGCATGCTCAACTGTGTTTGGCGTTGTGTGGTCTATTGTATCTGGTGTTAAATCTACGAGGTTTAATGCCGATGCGACAGCGGTCTCAAGCATATGTACGTGTTCATCGTTGTGAGCGACGACAGGCGTTGCGATTATGGTTTGTGCGCTGTTTACAGGTTCAGTGATCACATCTTGCGATGGTTGGACCTCAGTAATCTGCTGCGTTGGAGCGACAGCGGGTGTTGACGCTATGAGGGCTGAGAGCACATCTGCATAAGGATTATAAAACTGCCGAGCAGGTTCTTTTGTTGTGTTTGATGATTTTTGTGCCGCAACTTCGGTGGGATGGTTTGTAATATCCGCGTGATGCTCAAGAGCACGATCTTCGCTAAACGTCACATCCAAAGGCTGATGCGTATCGACATTTTTGGCAACAACACTTTGTGGTGCGACAACTTGCGCCGCATCAGTTGGCGCTGCAGGCTGCGACGGCGTCAGTGTAACTTTAGGAATGAACTTCAGTAGATTTTTGACGTCGAGCAACGACGACGTTTGCGCCGTAGAGTCTGGTTGCGTGATTGGAAAGCCACCGGTTGGCTCGACCACTTCAGGTGCGCGAATGGGAAGTGCAGCAACGGCTTCAATATTTTTAGGCGCATTGAAACGCAATCCCGTGAGCGCGATAGCGCCTGCACTGAGCAATGTTTGGATTGCTGAATCCACCGGATTGTTTTTCAGTTTGTCTAATGGGTCGATTTCCAGCGCATCAACTGTGGGTGATGCGAGAGGGTCGACGGGTATTGCGCGCGCATCCACCGGCATGGCCAGCGGATCAATGACAGTTTGTTTTGTGTTGCTTGTCGTTGCGGCTGGATTTTCAGTGACGGGGTTGGCCATGAGAAAATCAAATACAGCATGAGCCACGTCAGGCGTCAGCGCGCGATCAACGGCGAGGTCGCCGATGCTGATCGCGGGGGGGCCGCTGCGGACTGTGACACTGTCAACCATTACGCGTTAATACCTTCATATTTTCATATACTTACTTATATTGTCCGGCTGTGCTCAGCAACTTGCATGCCATCAATGACTTCGACGGGCCGGCATGAGCAATTCCTGTCTGTCTTCCTTCTCTTGTCGTTCGGTTTGTTTGGCGCGTTTGGCTTCATCATCAAGCAAATCGATCTGCTGCTGCTTGCCTGCCAAAAGCTTGGCAAGATGCACGCGCTCAACGTCGAGCAGTTCTAGGCGGGCTTGATCGATGGTTTTGCGCTCGCCAAGGCGACGTGAAATATCCATCACCGAGCGATATTCCAGCATGGATAAGCTCGGCAATGCGAGATGTTCGCGATAGCTGCGCTCTAAACCTTGCACTTGTTCAATGCGCTCTCGTAGCCGCATGACCTCTTCGTTGAGGCGAGCGGCTTCGCGCTTAAAGCCCAAAAGCTGGATGGTTTTGCTCAAGGCAAAACGATTGATGATGCGTGAGCGGCTCACGGCATGACCGACTGAAGGCGAGCTTCGCTTTCAATAAAGCCAGAGCGCTCATCGGTTGCTTGTGTGATGAAGCTTAGCAGTGCGGGATAGAGTTGGAAGGCGCGATCCAGCTCTTGATCTTGCCCCTGCTGATAGCCGCCCAACAGCACCAAATCGCGATTTTGCTCCCATAAACTCAGATAACGGCGGAATTTGCGTGCGCGTGCCATATGGCCTGGCGACACACAATCGCTCATCGTGCGGCTGATGGAGGCGCCAAGATCGATGGCAGGATAGACACCTTGTTCGGCTTGTTTGCGCGACAAAACGATATGGCCATCGAGAATGGCGCGCGCTGTATCAACAATAGGATCGTTGGTGTCATCGCCATCGGCCAAAACTGTGTAAATGGCGGTGATGCTGCCACCTGTTTGTCCATCCAAACCAGCGCGCTCGAGCAGCGAGCCGATGAGTGAAATCACGGACGGTGGATAGCCCTTGGTTGTTGGATGTTCGCCTAATGCCAAGCCTAATTCACGCTGCGCATGTGCGACGCGGGTGAGTGAATCGACCATGAGCAAAACGTTCTTGCCCTGCGAGCGAAAATATTCGGCATAGGCCGTGGCGCGATTAACGCCGCGAATGCGCAAGACGGGAGAATGGTCGGCGGGCACGGCCACAACAATGGT
>CAIUDK010000338.1 GCA_903897875.1 uncultured Hyphomicrobiales bacterium | reverse complement strand
TGCATGTGCGCGTGCTGGCGCTTTTTGAAAACGCCTCAATTAAGCAGCGTTTGGCCCGGTTTTTGGCCAGATCGAACCTATCCTGCGACATTCTCTATGCCGATCAGTCCGACTCCGTTCTGGTGCATTTGGCTGATGCCCATCGCCAATTTGATCTCGTGATCACAGATCGCTGGCATGAGCTGACGTTACTGGAGGACAGCAATACCGCCCTCTCCTTCGCTGTTCCTCTGCTTGTTTTGCATGGTTCAAATTGGGATTACGATCTGCCGCATCTGTCACAGTTTGGCGCATGTCTTTGCCTGCCAACCTCGACGCTCTCGATTGCGCAATTGGAAATTGCCATTCGCACATTTTTGCAAGGGCGACGCGCGCAGCTTCAGTTGCGACAGAATTTTGAATTGGTGAAACATGATTACGCAACGCTACGCGCCACCGCAGATGAAATGTCGCAGGAAGTTCTGACGTCAGCGCAGGCGATCCATGGCTATGCGCAATTGAATTATTCGCATGCGCTGCAAAAAATCAGTGATCCGCTCACACCGCCCTATTCCGCTTTGACATTGGAGGCGAGCCAGCGGCTGATCGACATCACCTCACGCTACGTCCACCGTATTCGTGGCGCCTTGGCACAAGCCGAGCGTCCACGCATCAATATTACCGATCTGGTGGAATCCGCCATAGCTATGGCGCGGCTACAGTTTGATGCGCGCGCGCAAAGCCTGTCCTTGATGACGATTGGCGATGCGCTCTATGCAGAAGTGGACGCCACCGCGCTCGATCAAGCGCTTACAAATCTGTTTGGCTATGCGAGCAAAAACAGCAAGGATGGGGCTACCATTGAAGTGTTGCTGTGCGATTCATTTGATGATGTGAAAATCATTGTGATCGACCACGGCAGCAACGAGCCCGCCATGGGGACAGAAGCTGCGAAACATCATTTTGATATTATAGCGCGCGTCGTCAAAGATCATCGCGGCCTGATGGAAATTCAAGATACCCATGAATGGGGCTGCGTGGTCACGCTGCAATTACCAAAAGCGCGCAGTGTCGGTTCAGTCTAACCCGCGCTACGAAATTCGTGCTCGATAGCTGCCACAACTTGTGGCTCAGTGGGATCGGTGAAGGTGGAGAATACCGCCGCAATGTGCCCATCTGCGCCCACGAGATATTTGTGAAAATTCCAACGCGGCAAATCGCGCGGCTTTTCGCTGGCGGCCCATTTGTAAAACGGATGCGCTTCGGCACCCGTCACAACCGCCTTGGCCGCCATGGGAAAGGTGATCCCATAGCTGCTGGTCGTGGCCGTGATCTCTGACGCGCCGCCGGGCTCTTGCGAGCCAAAATCATTGGACGGCACACCTATGACGACAAGACCGCTCGGCCCCATCTTGGTCCACAATTGTTGAAGCTTTGCATATTGGGGCGTGAAGCCACACAGCGAGGCGGTGTTGACCACCAAGATCGGCTTGCCCGCATAATCAGATAGGCGAATGGTTTTGCCGTTGATGCCGGGAAAGCTAAAGCCGAAGGCGGTGCGCGTGCTGACACCGGGCGCTTGGGCCAATGCAGGGCTTGTGAGTGTGGCAGCCATTAAGGCAAG
>CAIUDK010000337.1 GCA_903897875.1 uncultured Hyphomicrobiales bacterium | reverse complement strand
TCGCCCTTCTTGAGGCCCTTGCGTTCCAACATGTCATAGGCCACGAGCGCAAACGCTGTATCAGGCGCATCGACGCCAAGTGTTTTGCCGCGCAAGTCTTCATAGGATTTAATATCTGGCCGAACCACAAGCTTGTTAAAGGCTTGATCCAAGCCAATCACAATAACGATGTCTTCACCCGCTACATCGACCATAGCCACGGCATTGTCGATGGCGGCGTGAGCAATATCATAGGTGCCATCTGCCAAGCCTGAGCGCTGCTCTTCTGAGCTTTGCGTGAAGGTTGTGCGCACATCAAGCGCACGCTTGGCAAAAAAGCCGTTAGCATCTGCCGCAAAATTTGCCAGATTTTGAACACCCGGGAAGACGATAATTTTTACAATGTCATTCATGGCTTTCCCAAAGTCCTCTTAAAGATTGTCGTTACCGCCGATAGGCCGTCAAACGTGATTGCAGCCCATGCAACAGCTCATTGAAGAATATCGCTATTGCAGCAGTCACAAGCACAAGACCAAACAAGCTTGTTGAATCGAATGTATCGGTGAATTGTCGTGTGAAAAAGCCAACACCGCTCGACGATGAATAGAGCTCTGCGAGGAGCACTCCGAGCAGCGAGGCAATCATTGCAAGGCGCAAGCTTGTCAGCAGTGCTGGCAACATGTGAGGCAACAGAACATAGCGGAATCTTTGCCAGCTATTGGCACCCATCGAATAGGCGCTCTGTTTGTGAATGTCTTTCAGATCACGAAGGCTTGCCACCACAGTCAAGATCACAGGAAAGACGCCATGCGTTATGCCGAAAGTGATTTTTGACGCAGTACCGACGCCTGCCAACAACATAACAATCGGCAGAATGGTGATTTGCGGTGTGCCATAAAGCAGCAACACAATCGGCAGCATATTGCGGCGCGTCACTTTGCTTGCGCTAATGGCCACGGCAATGGGCAAACCAATCAAGATCGAACAGACGAACGAGATGAGAAGCTCACCCAGCAACAGCAGCAACGCATTCGTGAGGCCGGGTCGGGCGAACAGCTTCCCCAATGATCCGATCACCTTGGACGGCGGGCTCAGAAACATCGGGTCCACGAAATAACGCGCGGCAATTTCCCAAGCCACAAATAGCGACAGAATGACAGCAAGTCTTGCGAAGGTGATCGACCAGCGGCGCATGGATGGGCTCATATTGGACGGGCTCATGTTGCTGGCCCCGAACGATCATCCAACACCGTCAAGATGAAATTCAAACTCATCGAAACGCAAATCACAATGATGATCCAAGCATACATCAATTCGGAATCCATGGCCTGAGAGGATTCTGCAATTTCATGTCCAAGGCCGGAGAAAGACGCGATTGTCTCGCCACCAAGAACCGACAAAAAGGCGAGTGTAAGCCCCATGCGCAAGCCAGAGAGCAAAATGGGCACGGCGGAGGGAAACAAAACATAGCGGAACATATGCCAATTGGACGCACCCATGGAGCGCGCGCATTTCATATGCACTGGATCAACATTCTGAAAGCCCGCGATTGTATTGAGCACAATGGGGAAAAAGCTGATTGTAATACCCAGCGCAATTTTTGAGCCCACATCCAAGCCAAACAACAAAGCAAAGAGTGGGAAAAACAGAATGGCTGGAATGGCATTGATGCTGGTGAACAAGGGCTCAAATACATCAATGAGCCATTGCGAACGCGTCACAACAAAGCTCACAAAAATGCCAGCAATTGTTGAGAACGCAAACGCAACACCAACCTCATGCATGGTGATGGAGAGCGGCGATAAAAACGACGCATTGCGAAGAAGCGAAACGACACGCATGAACACGCCGGTGGGCTCTGGCAGCAAGATCGCTGGCACATGCCAGACATGGCTTGCGGCGTACCACAGGCCAACCAGCACGCCTACAAAGGAGAGTTGAGCAATGGTACCACCAAACGATGTGGGTGATTGAGCCTGTGCCATTACGAATGGGCCGCTACATTGGCGCGCCCACCATCAGCAGCAGCTGACGGCAAACGGAAATCAGCCGACAATGTTTTTCTAATCTCATCATGCAAGAGGCCATAAAGCTCATTGCGCAAACGAGCGAATTTATCCGATGTGACGAAGGCTTGCGTGCGCGGATGCGGCTCTTGAACTTCAATCACATGTTTGATCGTGCCGGGTCGCGCGGAAAACACGGCCACGCGATCAGACAAGAACACCGCCTCGCCCAGACTGTGCGTAACAAAGATAATCGTCTTACCCGTGCGCGCCAACAAAATTGAAAGATCTTCGCCAAGGATCATTCGCGTTTGCTCATCGAGCGCGCCAAAAGGTTCATCCATCAAAATGATGTCAGTTTCCAAGCTCAACGCGCGCGCCAGTGCCGCACGCTGGCGCATGCCGCCTGATAATTGCCCGGGATAATGATTTGCAAAATCAGTCAGGCCCACGGCCTTCAAAGACTGATGCGCGCGCTCAAGGCGCTCGCTTTTGGATACACCTTGGAAAATCATTCCAACGTCGATGTTCTCCAAAATGGTGCTCCAAGGAAACAGCGCATTTTCTTGAAACACAAACGCAATGCTCTGTGGCATCGGGCCGTTGATGGTCTTTCCATCAACACGCACCTCACCGCCCGTTGGCGACACAAGCCCGCCCATAATATTGAGCAACGTGCTTTTGCCGCAGCCGCTTGGGCCAATCAGGCTTAACAATTCGCCTTTGGCAACACTCAAAGATGTCTCAAGGAGAGCTTTGACATGTAGGTTCGAGCCCTTGGCTCCAAAACCGTGATGAACACCGCACACTTCTATCGCAGTTTTTATATCGTTCATTATGAGCGTCTCCCTCCTGTCCTTATACACCAAGAGAGAATTTCACCAACACGCCCTCCGCTGGTTTGGATTGATATTCAGAATGGTTTGTTTGAATAGAACTCTAATCAATTCAGACGCTTGGGCGATGAAGTGGCCGCGATCATGAGATCGCATTTGCCAGGACAAAATCAGCCGCCTGACACGCCAACCCGGTAGCGTAGAGCATCCACGAGCAATGCGAAGGCCGGCGTCGGCTGTCTGCGACTGGGGTAGTAGAGATGATAGCCAGAGAACGGCGGGCACCAATCGGCGAGGACGCGCTCTAGAGCGCCGCTGGCTAGGTG
>CAIUDK010000336.1 GCA_903897875.1 uncultured Hyphomicrobiales bacterium | reverse complement strand
ATCATCAACAACGGCTCCATTTCGGCGATGGTGCCGCGCCCTAATTCCTCTGCCTATACGGCGACCAAACATGCCATGACGGGCCTCACAAAGAGCGCCTCATTGGATGGGCGCAAATACGATATCGCTGTGGGGCAGATCGATATTGGCAATGCTGAAACCGATATGACAGAGCGGATGAAAACGGGCGTGCCGCAGGCGGATGGTCATATGGCGGCAGAGCCTGTGATGGATTTGAAGCATGTTGGCGCTGCCATTGTGTATATGGCCGGGCTGCCGCTTGAAGCGAATGTTCAATTTATGACGGTGATGGCAACTAAAATGCCCTTTATCGGGAGGGGCTAAGAGTTAATGGCGTTACATCTGTTGAAATTATGCGTGGGCGCTGACTCGATCAGCGATTTGGAAGGCTGGATCAAGAGCCGTCTGGCAGTCATGAAGGCGGCCAAGATGAAGCCTGAGCAGTTTCATACAACGCGCATGGTGCCCAAACGTATCGAGGAATTGCTCGATGGTGGCTCGCTGTTTTGGGTCATCAAAGGACAAGTTGCGGCGCGCCAAAAGTTTATCGACGTTCGCCCCTTTGTGGACGCTGAGGGCATTTCGCGCTGCCATCTTGTGTTGGAGCCGATTGTGATTCCGGTGATGCCAAGGCCACAGCGGGCCTTTCAGGGCTGGCGCTATCTGCCGGGCCACGAAGCCCCGCCAGATTTGACTGCGGGGCTTGGTGAGGTAGCTGAGATGCCTGAAGAGCTGCGCCGCCAGCTGCGAGATCTTGGGCTTTTATAGGAATTCGGGGCTCTTATAGGAATTTGGCGCTTTTATAACAATTTGCATCACGGCGAGGCTTGCTTGTTGGGAATCGGTGACGATCTGTTAATCTGGTCACGAAAGGCAGCCTGAGCATTGAGCACACCTCCAAACAAAACCTCGCTGACCACAGGCGGCGCAAGCGCGTCCGTGGATGCTTTCTTGGAAGCCGCAGCGCGCGTGCCTGCACCCCATTCAAGCGCGCGGCGTGGGCGGTTGGTGTTTGCGTTGGATGCGACGATGAGCCGCCAGCCGACTTGGAATTTGGCGCAAAAACTTCAAGGGCGCATGTTTGAGAGTGCGGCAGCGCTGGGTGGGCTGGATGTTCAGCTCGTCTATTTCAGGGGCTTTAATGAATGTCGCTCATCACGCTTTGTGGCGGGTGGCGAAGGCTTGAGCGGGTTGATGACGAAGATTGACGTGCAGGGCGGTCATACGCAGATTGCGCGTGTGTTGCGTCATGTGCGTGATGAGACGCGGCGGATGCCGGTGGGCGCGCTGATCTATGTCGGCGATGCGATGGAAGAACAGGCGGATGAATTGGCGCAATTGGCAGGCGAAATCGGATTGTTGGGCGTGAAGGCTTTTATGTTTCACGAAGGCCGCGATCCTGTGGCTGAGCGGTGCTTTCGTGACATCGCGCGTCTAACGGGTGGTGCCTATAGCTCCTTTGATATTCACGCGCCTGATCGTCTGGCTGCACTGTTGTCTGCTGCAGCCGTTTATGCGGCGGGTGGGCGCGCGGCATTGGAGCGTCATGCGCTGGCGGGTGCCGCTGAGGCGCAAGCGCTTCTGACACAGATGCGCTAGAGCAGCCGGACGCCATGCCCCAACTTCTCTTTATTATCCTCGCTCTGATTGTCGTCTATTACGGCATGAAGTTGTTTGCCAACGCCAATCCGGCCAAGTTGGCAAAGCTTTTCAAACGCATTGGTGGCGGCGCTTCAATTGTTGTTGGCGGCCTGTTGTTGTTGCGTGGGCGCATCGACATTGCGCTGGTGTTTGGCGGCTTAGGCGCGTGGTTGCTTGGGTGGAGCGCGGGACCAGATTGGCGCAGCTTTTTCACCAGCAAGTCACCCAGTTCATCTGCATCCGCATCACGCGTGCGCACAGCCATGATCGAGATGGAACTCGATCATGATAGCGGTTCGATGAATGGGACTGTTTTAGGTGGGCCAGTGAGTGGCCGAAAATTGAATGAATTAACACGCCCACAATGCGAAGAGCTTTATGGGCAATGTGTGCGTGATGACCCTGAGGGCGCGCGTTTGTTAGAGGCTTATCTCGACCGCCGTTTTCCCGGCTGGCGTTTGACAAGCAACGGTGACGCTGACGCGGGGCAAGCCAACCAGTCGGGGCGCGGCATTGGGCGCGGGCCGATGACCGAGAATGAAGCCTATGAAGTCTTGGGGCTTGGGAAAGGTGCGACGATGGCTGATATTACCACGGCGCATCGCAGCCTCATGAAGAAACTGCATCCCGATCACGGGGGATCTACGAGCCTCGCTGCCCGGGTGAACGAGGCCAAAGACGTCTTGGTACGCCGACATCACTGAACTCCAAACTCAAAACGCTACACAGAACAGATATTGCGAAGTACTGACGTTTGGTTCAGCAAAAGGTTGCTTATGCCCTTTTGCTGAAGGTCTTAATTGCGTGTGCTAAAGCAGGACACGTGAGACTTCTTCAAGCTTCGGCACGCGGCCTCTGCCTGTGTTTCGTTCAACATTGCAAAACGTGCGCGATAGAGTGTCTCGCCGCCTTTTTGTAACTTCTCAGTGAAGGGCTGTGCCGAAGCTAGTGCGGCGTGTCCCTTTGACTTTGCCTTGGTGAGAAGCTCTTTTGCTTTTCCAAGATCATCACTCACGCCGACCTGAATCATCATGCCTTTGCTGGCAAGGGCAGGGCGCGGCGTGTCTTGTGTCTCTTTGCCCACCTTGGTCGTATTTTGTGGTGCGTTTGCAGCAACGGCTGGTTTTGCTCCGCCCGCTACCCAACGCATATTGCCATTTTGTGTCGGTGTTGTGGTGGGGCTGGTTGCGCCAGTGATCACGCCAGCGGTGACACGATCAGTGCGCTTGGCTTCAAGAGTTTTTTGATTGGTGCTTGATGTTGGAATTGAGGCAGTGCGATCATCAAATTTGGCTGGCGCTGCCACAATTGCTGCAGCCACCGGAGCCGCTGCTACAACTTGGCGCGGAGCGATGGCCGGCGCTTTAATCTCTGGCTTTTTCTCTTCGACAATATCCGCCTCGGCGACATCGAAGGAAGTATCAGCGCCCACATCATTATCTGCTACGGGCGTTTCTTCCGTCACCAATCCTGCAGTGCGGACTGGCGAGGCGCGATCAAAATATTGTTTTACGAGCCCGACCATTGTGCGGTCACGCAGGCCGGCGCTGCGGCCACCAAGCACAACCGCCACGATGCGGCGGTTGCCGCGCTTGACTGACGTGAGCAGGTTGAAACCGGACGCGGCTGTAAAGCCTGTCTTGATGCCATCCATGCCTTCAACGCGGTCGAGCAGGTGGTTGTGGTTGCGCATGGACATGCCAGCGTAGTTGAATTCGTGGATGGAGAAATAGGCGTAATAACGCGGGAAGCGATCACGCATGGCGCGGCCCAAAGTGATCAGATCGCGCGCCGTGGTAATCTGGGCGGGATTGGGCAGGCCGGACGCATTCGCGTAATGGGTCCGCTTCATGCCGAGCGCGTGCGCCTTGGCGGTCATCATTTTTGCAAAGCGATCTTCGGTGCCGCCGATGGTTTCGGCGATGGCCGCTGCAATGTCATTGGCTGACTTTGTGACAATGGCCTTGATGGCATTGTCGACGCTGATGGTCGATCCTGGCGACAGGCCCAGCTTGGATGGGGACATTGAAGCCGCGTGATGCGAGATCGTAATGTCATCGTTCAGGTGCAGCTTGCCCTTGTCCAATTGCTCGAACAGCAAATAGAGCGTCATCACCTTAGTGACTGAGGCGGGGTGGCGGAGCTGGTTTTCATTGCTCGCATACAGGGTCTTGCCCGTATTGGCGTCGAGAACCATGGCTGAAGAGGGTGGATTATACACCGCGCGTCCAACGTGGCGGGTGTGGTGGTGCCTGCGTGGCCGAGCATCCGCCTCAGATGCAGCAAAGGTGCCCATCATGAGGACGCTCAGGCATGTCATCGCGGACACAACACGGCTTTTATTACTCAAATTCAGCGTTATCACGCGCAACCTCGAACTCGACATCGCCCCGAACGGCGTTACTCAAACGACACATGTGAGCACGTTAGGGGAATGCGGTTACGCAGCGGTTAATTTTGCCAAGATCATCTCAGCAATTTTGAGTTCAGTTCGGATCCGTTATGACTTTGTGGCCAAAACTGGGGGGTCATTAGATAAAATAATATGGTGCAGTGCAAAATATCCTCTTGAAAAATTGTGCAGTGCATATATCTTCAAATTGTGAGCAGGGCTTTTGACCACCTGCACAACAGGGCCGCAGCTGCGGCGCAGCCGGAGATTATTATGTTTAAAAATATCGAAGACGTTCAGAAGTTCAGCAAGGAACAGCTCGAAGCAGCAACTGCTACAGCGACAACCGTATCCAAGAGCGTTCAGGAGATTGCGACTGAAGCTGGAGACTATTCCAAGAAGTCCCTCGAGACTTCAGCTGCTTTCGTTGAAAAGCTCCTCGGCGTAAAGTCTGTTGAGAAGGCCATTGAGCTTCAGACAGATTTCGCAAAGACCAGCTACGAGGGCTTTGTTGCCCAGGCTACAAAGTTGGGTGAGATGTATTCTGGCCTTGCTAAGGAAGCTTTCAAGCCAGTTGAAGCTGCTTTTGCCAAGGTGCAGGCTGCTACTAAGTAATCTGCTCTAGCGCTCCTTTCAGCGTTTCCTCCCGAAGACTTTAGCCCGGCGAAAGCCGGGCTTTTTTCGTTTTGCGACACAGTCGTCGGCTCGGCGCAATCTGTTAGTGATATCGGCAAATTTACAGCACCTTTTGCTAAGGTGCATGGCGGGACTGGCGAACCTTACGGGGGATCCCTAGATTATAGATAGCTATTGAGCCCGAGCGGGGTATCTATGGCGGGATTCGGATGAAAGATTTGCCGGCTGGAGCGTTTCAGGCGGAAGATAAGGAATTGGGACTTGGGAAGCACTTGGGACTTGGGCGCGAAGAGCTTGGGCACGAAGAACTTGGGCACGAAGAACTTGGGCACAAGACTTCTATCGCAGGAGCCTGCTTGCAAGCTTGCCTTAACCGGTACGCCTGCGCGCGAGGGCGTGTTTGCTGCGCGTGAGCCCCGGCGTGGCAATGATGGTGGGAATCAGATCGGCACAGCCGTCATCACGCGCACGCGGACGCAAACGCGCAAACCCAGCATGTACCGGGTGTTGCTCTTGAACGATGATTACACGCCGATGGAATTCGT
>CAIUDK010000335.1 GCA_903897875.1 uncultured Hyphomicrobiales bacterium | reverse complement strand
TTCGCACTTGGCCTTTTCAGCCTCCACCATGATGGAGCGGGCCGTGTCCAAGAGATCTTTTTCGCACAGCGACTTGCCGACCGACTTGCCTTGGGCTGCCAAAAACGTATTGGCCATGCCACCGCCGATGATCAGCACATCCACTTTTTTGACGAGATTGCCGAGCAATTCCAATTTGCTGGAAACTTTTGCGCCACCAACAATGGCAGCCAAGGGGCGCTTGGGCACATCGAGGGCCGCGCTGATGGCATCGAGCTCTGCCTGCATGGTACGGCCCGCAAAGGCTGGCATCTTATGGGCCAGACCTTCGGTTGAGGCATGGGCGCGATGCGCGGCCGAGAACGCATCATTGACATAGACATCGCCGTTCTTGGCGAGCTCTGCCACAAAACTAGCATCGTTCTTTTCTTCGCCCTTATGAAAACGCGTGTTTTCCAAAAGCACGATGTCGCCATTCTTCATCTGCGACACGGCAGAAGTGACTGATGGACCAATGCAATCAGGAACAAAAGTGACAGGGCGACCCAGATGGTGCGACAAAACGGCAGCCAGCGGGCTCAGAGAATTTTCAACATCGGGGCCATTCTTCGGACGGCCAAAATGCGACAGCAGAATAACCTTGCCGCCCTTGTCAGCGATTTCACGGATGGTGGGCAAGATACGCTCAATGCGTGTGCCATCTGAAACGCCGCCATTCTCCATCGGCACATTCAAATCCACGCGCAAGAGCACGCGTTTGCTTGCTAAATCAGCCTGATCGAGGGTGCGGAACAAAGACATAGCGGCCTGAACTTCAAAAAAGGAGGGCGAGCCTTTCGGCATCGCCCCCGGATTGGTCTTAGATGAGCTTGCTCATCGCAACGGCTGTATCGGACATGCGGTTCGAGAAACCCCATTCGTTATCGTACCAAGACAGAATACGAACAAATGTTCCATCAATCACCTTGGTCTGATCCATGTGGAAGACCGATGAATGGGCATCATGGTTGAAGTCGATCGAGACATTGGCAACGTTTGTGTAGCCAAGAATGCCCTTGAGCGGACCCGCATCAGCTGCAGCCTTAATGGCAGCGTTGACTTCTTCCTTCGTTGTCGCGCGCTTGGCGACGAACTTCAGATCCACAACCGACACATTTGGTGTTGGCACGCGAATGGCCGAACCATCGAGCTTGCCGTTCAACTCTGGCAACACAAGACCAACGGCCTTAGCTGCACCTGTTGAAGTTGGGATCATGGAGAGCGCTGCCGCACGGCCGCGATACAGATCCTTGTGCATCGTATCTAAGGTTGGCTGATCGCCTGTGTAGGAATGGATCGTGGTCATAAATCCATGATCGATTCCAATGGCATCGTTCAACACCTTCGCCACTGGCGACAGGCAGTTGGTGGTGCAAGAGGCGTTCGACACAACCAAATGATCCTTGGTGAGCTTGGTGTGATTGACACCAAACACCACAGTCAAATCAGCATCATCGCAAGGCGCAGACACCAGAACGCGCTTGGCGCCGGCCTTCAAATGCGCGCTCGCAGTCGCCTTGGATGTGAACAGACCGGTACATTCCATAGCAACATCAACGCCGAGCTCTGCATGAGGCAGTTCAGCTGGGTTGCGAATGGCAGTGACCTTGATAGGACCAAAGCCCACGTCAATCGTATCCCCAACCACCTTCACGTCGAAGGGGAAGCGTCCATGGACCGAGTCAAAGCGCAGCAAATGCGCATTCGTCTCAACGGGGCCAAGATCGTTGATGGATACAACCTGAATGTCCTTGCGGCCGGATTCTACAATAGCGCGCAAGACGTTGCGCCCGATGCGACCAAAACCGTTGATGGCAACTTTTACCATTTTACTCTGCTCCCCGTTCGTGCCGATCAGTTGATCCGCGCCAATGCCGCTGCGGTAACCGCCTGCGATGTGATACCGAAATGTTCGTAAAGTTTCTTATAAGGCGCACTCGCCCCAAAGGTCGACATACCAATAAAGATACCCTGATCGCCGATGATCTGATCCCAACCCTGACGGATGGCAGCCTCGACACCAATGCGCACCGGCGCATCCCCGATCACAGAGGCGCGATAGGCCGCAGTCTGGGTCTCGAAGAGGTCCATGCAAGGCACGGAGACGACGCGGGCTTGGACGTTCTTTTCGGCCAGAAGCTTCTGAGCTTCCAGAGCAATTTCCACTTCCGAACCAGATGCGAAGATCGACACCTGAGCCTTGCCCTTGGCAGGCGAGAGCTCATAGGCACCCTTCGCGCTGAGGTTTTCCTCAACGAAGGTTTGACGGACGCAAGGCAGATTTTGACGGGTCAGAGCCAGCACGGATGGCGATTGTTTCGCCTCCAAAGCCGCCTGCCAGCACTCAACAGTTTCCGTCTCATCGGCAGGGCGGAACACCAAAAGATTTGGGATCGCCCGCAATGAGGCCAAATGCTCAACTGGCTGATGGGTTGGGCCATCTTCGCCCAAGCCAATGGAATCGTGGGTCAAAATCTCAATATGACGAACCTGCATCAAGGCGGCCAAGCGCAAAGCTGGGCGCAGATAATCGGCAAATACGAGGAAGGTCGCGCCTGATGGAATATAGCCACCATGAATGCTGATGCCGTTGATGGCAGCGGCCATGCCATGCTCGCGAATACCCCAATGAATATAGCGGCCTTTGAAATTGCCCGGCGAAATGGCTGGCGTGGCCTCAACCTTGGTGTTGTTGGAGCCCGTCAAATCGGCTGAACCGGTCAAAAGCTCAGGCACCACAGGCGCGATGGCCTTCAGAGCATTCTCAGAGGCTTTGCGGGTCGCCACAGCCACCGTGCTGCCAGCCATCTTTTGCTTATAGGCGCTGACCGTTGCTTTCAGAGCTGTTGGCAAATCGCCA
>CAIUDK010000334.1 GCA_903897875.1 uncultured Hyphomicrobiales bacterium | reverse complement strand
TCCCCTTCGATTGCGCCAGCTATCGCACGGCGACAACATGGGCGCCGGGCGGTCCAGCCATCCGTCTGCAAGTCGGGCTCGAGGATATTGAAGATCTGAAAGAAGATCTTGACGCCGGCTTCGCGCGTTTGCGCGCAACCGTTTAACCGCTCAGGCTTGAATTATTCAGGTTTACGTGGGCGCATGATCAGCATGAGATTGCGCCCATAAATGCCCACTGAGAGCACCTGCCCCATAATAATCACAGCCTCATGGCGCGCGATGCCATAAGCCAAAGTCATCAAGCCGCCAACCACGGAAAAAATCCAAAAGGCAATCGGGATAACGCTTTTACCCGCACGCTCACTGGCAATCCATTGCACCATAAAACGAGCGGTAAATGCGAGCTGGGCTATCACACCAAAGGCGAGCCAAAAGTCAAAGCGAACGATAAACGTATCATAGAGAAACGCGCTGATATCATTGGAAATACTAAACAACATCAGACGATTTCCCGTGTCATTGGAACGCGACGGCGACGCTGAATCAGCCAACGCACGCCAATAAGATCGACCATACCAACCCACAGCCGATCAAAGAAGCCGTAATTCGAAACGCCTGTGAAACGTGGGCGGTCGATCACATCAACATAAGCAATCATCAAACCCTCGCGACGGATCAAAGCTGGCATGAAACGATGCAGCGCATCGAAATATGGCATGGCCAGATAGACATCACGCGGAAAGCATTTGAAGCCGCAACCCGTATCCCGCGTGCCATCTTTCAAGACCGCATTGCGCACTTTATTGGCGACGCGCGATTGGAATTTTTTGAAGCCTGTATCCTTGCGCCCAACGCGCTGCCCCTGCACAAGACCGCACGCAGCGCCCGCACCATCAAGCGCTTTCAAAAATGCTGGCATGAAGCTGGGATCATTCTGACCATCACCATCGAGCGTAATGATCACCTGGCCTTGAGCAGCGCGCACACCAGAGCGAACTGCGGCTGACTGGCCACAAGATTCCTGATGAACAATTTGACGCAACCATGGATGCACGAGCTTCAAGCGCTGCAATTCGTCCGACGTTCCATCGGTTGAACCATCGTTGACATAGACGATTTCAAACGTCGTCACGGGTGACAAGGCACGCGCGATTTCTTCAACAAGCGGTGCGATATTTCCCGCTTCATTGCGAACCGGCACAACCACACTCACATAGGGAGCTTTTAACAATGCATTTGTCTCTGTCATGATCTCTTGCCGAGGAACTGAGGAACAACGCTGGCCACAAACCCTGCGCCGCGCACTTTAGGAAGAGTTGAAGTTGGTTCAAACACGATGCGGCGCGCCGCAAAGGCGCGCGCCAAGAGCACAGTGGTTGCAGCGCCAAAAATAGCGCCAGCCAAAACATCGCTGGTGTAATGCGTATTGATAATCACGCGAGACGCACCCACGCTCAAAGCCACAAAAAGCAATGGCCAACGCCAGCGTGGCATAATGAGAGCCAGCGCGAGGGTGGTCGCAAAAATCGTGATCGAATGACCAGAGGGAAAGCTTGCGAACTTTGCCACAAAGGTGAAAGGCTCAAAGTGAAATGAGCCAAACGGACCGGGGCGCGCCCGACCAACCAAGTTTTTAGCGACAAGCGAAAACAGACCGGACACGAGATTGACTGCGACAATAAAGAACGCCCGTCCCGCAATCAGCGTCAAAGCCATCCGCATCCGTGCGCTGTTAACAAAACAGCGCAGCGCAACACTCGCCACAACAATCAAAACCGATAGAAAGAAGATGTATCCGGACGCGCCCAATTGGGTCACATGCCCAAAAAAATCGATCACATTGGGCGAGAAGGTGCGGGCCAAAGCACTGGCCGCATCATCAACCACAAAACCAAGACCAAACACCAGAAGCAAAAGGCCAAACACTGCGAGCAGAACGGTCTGCCAAGGCAACAACTGCTGATCGGCATGCGCCGAGCGCTTCATCCAAGCAGACGCAAACAGGCGCACGTCCTCTACCATCGCACCCATAATGCGATTGGCTCTTGAAACGTCGGCTTGCGGCTGTGGCGACATCTGGTTCATGGCTTACGGTCCTGCCGTACAAAGATGGCAATGTCTAGTCTGCGCCCGCCGTTGATGTTGATCCCCTGCACACGGGACGCCAACACCACATCCGCTTTTGCCCCAAGTGCCGCACGAAAAGCCTCTTCTTGGCGGGCATCCACCAGCGCCAATCGGCAATCGCTCTGAGCCAGAAATGCCCCCGCCTCAGCCCCCAGACCAAAGCGCAAATCTGTGCGCGTGAGAAGCACAAGGCTTGGCTCGGAATAGCCAGCCGACATCATCGGCATCTGGGGACAGGCAGGATGCTCCGCCTGCACTTGCTCAATGGCCTGCGCCAAACGTGGCGACATGCGAAGCGGCGCAAACACCGGACCGCTCATAATGCCGACAAACACCATCGGATAGGAGAGTACCGCCAACAGCACACCACCAACGGCGACAGCTTTCAAATCTTGACGCAAGATCGCGCGCCCAACACGCCAAATCTGCCAGCACACAAATGGCAGCGCGATAAAGAACATCGGTCCGGGCCAAGCGCGCAAAACAACCGCGCCAACCAATCCCGTGACAACCAGAACGACAGCGATGGCTGGCACAATCCACAAGAGTGCGCGCTTCCAAACACGATCCGCCAACATGCCTTTGCGCTCAAACGCTAAGGCCACGAGGATTGCAAGTGCTGGATAAAGCGGCAGCACATAATGCGGCAATTTGGTTGGCACAATCTCAAACAGCAGCCATGTCGGCACAATCCAAGCGGCAAGAAACGCAACAGCAGGATCGGTGCGGTTTTTCCATGCGAAGGGCACAGCTAACGCTGCCAGCGCTGCCAAGGGCCATGCGGTTGCAAAGAACACCAAAAGATACGTGCCGGGCGGTGCGCCATGCGCCTCTTGCCCAGAGGCCACCTTGCTCAACATATCCGCGCCAACGGAATCAGCGAGAAACGCACCCTTGGTCTGGATCATAATCAACACGAACCAAGGTGCAGCAATCGCCAAGCACAAAAGCAATCCGCGCAAAGGGCGTAAGCCCGCAAGCCAACGGCCCGAGCGTATCCGAATTGACAGCGTCAGCGCGGCTAAGGCTGGTGCCAATGGCGTGATGGGCCCCTTCACCAAAAGCCCGACGCCCATCGCCAGCCAAAACACACCGGCCCAGCGCAACAAAACATCCTTGCCAGCGCGCATATAAACACGTGCCAAAGCACCCATAGCGGCAATGACTGTGGCGCACACAAAAGCATCGGTCTTTGCCAAGCGCGATTCAACGCCAATCAGAATGGTTGCGCCAAACAGCAATGCGGCCAGCCACGCACCCTCAATGGATAAGAACGCCAGCGCCGCCCAATAGGTCAGCAACACCGATGCAATGGCGCCCAACAAAGACGGCAAACGATAGAGCCAGATTTTGTGCTCAGCTTGGGGCACACCAAGTGCCTCAGCGATATGCACAACACCAGCCTGCATCCAGTAAATACCAACAGGCTTCTTGTTGCGTGCCTCGTCTTGAAAACGGATCGCGACATAATCACCCGTCTCGATCATTTGGCGTGACGCCTGCGCAAAGCGTGGCTCATCGCGATCCAGCGGCCCAATCGTCCAAAAGCCCGGCAGAAAAAAGCAAAGCCCTGCCAACACAAGACCGAGCGAGGCTCGACTATGGGTTGAGGGAGCCTTTAAGAGCCCATCAGTGATGCGTAGTAAAATGTTCAAATCGGCCATGATCTTCCAAAGACGGTGGCGCGAAGCCCGCGATGAAGTAAAGCGAAGATTATCGGCTTGTAAGCCCCGCCCTGCGGACTGGCAAGCCACTGAAACAACCTGTCCAGCGCTACCTAGACAGCCAAGCGCAAGCATCCTAGACAGCCCAGCGTAACCGTCGCATTTTAGCCCCAATTTTTGGGCCTAATTCGCGCGAAAGCTTATTGAACATGAACTTGGTCACAAATCGCGCCCTCCACGCTCTCTTGCCTGCTCTTTTGGCCCTCAGCCTGAGCGCCTTAGTGCCCGCCCAAGGACAAGAACGGCTTGGACAAGAGCCAGCTGCACAAGAGCCCGCTGCACAAGAGCCCGCTGCACAAGCCCCGGCGATCCAAGTCCTCCCTATCCCCGCCCTGCGTACTCGAGACCTGCCTGCTCAAGACCTGCCTGCTCAAGACCAGACAGCACAAAAGCCAAGCTGTGACGTGTGCCGAGAGACGGATTTAACGCAGGTGGGCGATCCCGGCCCCGCGATCCAACATGAGCCAGCCAAGACCTTTTTCCCCGATGGGCGTGGCAAAGTTGTTCAGCTCCCCGTGACGGTCCAATTGCCCTTGGCAAATCAGCCCGTTGACGTGTCGGTGCGGCCCGGCGCGGGTCTATGGCTCCAAAACGTCGGCCCGACGAGCAATGTTTATTTGAATGCCAAGCAGAAGGCGCTGTCGCTCAACTTCAAAGTGGATTTTTAGAGCGCAGCCAAAAGCGCAGCGCCATCATGGAGTTGGAAATCCGGCGCTCCGCCCCGCACGGCCAGTGCGCCTAGCCAACCCTGCCCCAAATCTAGGCCCGCAAAGCGCATATCCTCCGGGTCGCCCCCAAGGCGGGGCTCAGCACCAAGCGGACAGAGGAAGGCGATCTCGCGGGGATCACGCCGCAATCCCTGCCCCAAACATTTCAGCGCCGCCTCTTTCAAGGTCCAAAGCCGCAAAAGCCGTTCAAGCTCACCACCATCCGGCGCGCGCACCCAAGCCGCCTCGTCAGGGTTGCAGGCAATAGGAACCAGCTGCCCCACATCAAAAGCCCCCGTCATCGTCTCTATATCCACCCCAATGGACTGCGCCCGGGAGACCGCGACAATAACCATATGATCCCGATGCGCGATGCTAATGGCAGGCCCATCGCCCGCCACATGGGGCTTACCGAGGGAATCAGTGACGATTTGGATCTGTTTTGGCTCACCACCATCCAATTGGGCGATGCCAAGCTTTGCTAAAATGCGCCCAAGAGCGAATCTCTTGGCGGTCAAAGGCAATTTAAGAGCGCTTAGGTGAGAAATTTCGTCGTCCGAAAGCCAGCCATCGAGCTGCAAAGGGGCATCACCGCCCAAAGAGCAGCTCCAAACTTGGGTCATAAACTCTAGGTTTTCCGCTGACATGGGCCCTATCCTGAGCCCAGTTCAGATATCTTTTGAAATAGGTCAAGCAAGATCTCTCGAATGACTTCCCCAATGCGCAAACCCGTGCTATCCACCGTCGCGATGATTGATCATCACGTCGGGGTATAGCGCAGCCTGGTAGCGCATCTGCTTTGGGAGCAGAGGGTCGCAAGTTCGAATCTTGCTGCCCCGACCATTTTCATTGATTGTAGGCTCCAAGTTCAAAAAACGGTGTTGCTGACAAAACGAACACCGTAAGCAGCTTTAAGGACCATTCATGACCGCCCGCATTTACAAACCGTCCAAAAGCGCCACCCAATCAGGTGTAGCCAGAAGCCGTCGCTGGGTGTTGGATTATGAACCCGCAAAGCCACGCGAGATTGAGCCTCTGATGGGCTGGACCAGCTCCGGCGACATGAACGCGCAGCTTCGTCTGTATTTTGCCACACGCGAAGAAGCTGTGGCCTATGCCGAACGCAACTCAATTGAGTTTCGCGTTGAAGAGCCAAAACCGACAAGCCGCCCTGTCCTGTCCTATTCCGACAATTTCAGGTCGAACCGCATCGGTCAGTGGACACACTAAAATCCGTCTATTCCAGCCGACATCACGGCGTTAGGAAATGACCCCATAGCTCAGCTGGATCAGAGCAGCCGCCTTCTAAGCGGCAGGTCGCAGGTTCGAGCCCTGCTGGGGTCGCCAAAATTCCAAATGATTTGCAAAAATGCGCTGCGTTAAGCCGCGTCGTCCTATCGCTTAAACAGCGGATGGCGCACGAGATCACCCTTTTTAATCTTCAAACGCGCTGCTTCGCCCGCATTGATTTCCAACACCGCAAAGACTGGCCCAGCTGAAGAGATAATCCGTTCTGACAGAGGCTCTGTATTCTCTGCAATCGACGCCACATGGCCATCACGTGAGATAAAAACCATGTCGAGCGGAAGATAGGTGTTTTTCATCCACATCATGATGGGCTGTTCGGTTTTGAAATCGAACAACATGCCGCGATTTGCAGGCATGAACCGGCGATACATCAATCCGCGTTCTCGCTGCTCATCGGTGCGCATGACTTCTACGGAGAAAGTTTGGTTTCCAGAGGCTGTTTGGATCGTCAAAACCTCGAGCCCATCCACAGCGGACTCATTGGCCTGCGCCATCGCTGGAACTGTTTGAGGAAGATTTGCGCAAAACCCTGCCAATAAGAGCAAGAGCCCACATAACAGAGGTGAGAGCTGAGAGCGGAGACGGGCGTAAAAAGAATTCACTAACAAACCCTACCCAACTAAAGGAAAAAACCGGGGCATAAGGTTCACTTATACTACCCGGTTATTCATATACAATTCAAAAGCTCTGGCGCGATAGAATATCCCGCGCCAGTGCACTAATGCGACTTAACGATATTCGTTTCCAATGGACGAACCTCTGCCGCCATCAAACCCTTTGGCCCAGGTCCAAAACGAACCAGAAGGCTATCGCCGGGCTTAAGATCGGTGATGCCGTAACGACGCAGCGTTTCCATGTGAAGGAAGATGTCTTCCGTCCCGTCCCCGCGCGTCACGAAGCCAAAGCCCCGAATGCGATTGAACCACTTGACCACGACGATTTCAAAGCCGCCCGAAGGGGTGACCTGAACATGCGTGCGGGGTGCTTGAAGAAGCGACGGATGGACCGCTGTCGATTCATCAATCGACAAAACACGAAACACCTGCAGACCCTTGGAGCGTTGGTGAACCTCACATACAACGCGCGCACCCTCTGGCGCGAATTGGAAACCGTCGCGACGAAGAATAGTTACATGCAACAGAACATCAGCACCGCCTGAATCAGGCACGATGAACCCATAACCCTTCGCCAAGTCGAACCATTTAATGTGTCCACCCATTTCGAACACATCAAGTGGGCGATCTTCGCCTATACCTTGCTCAGCAAGTGGTACCTGAAATACATGGTCCTTGTTGCTCACGCACTGACCCCCAAGAAAAGAAATTACAAAGACAAGCACTCCACTGGCGTCACGCAGACTAATACGAATCGTCTCACCAATGAATCACATCGTAACCATATCATTAACACTAGGGTCACAAAGCCCTTTTTCTCGGGTTTTCACCAAGACCTTGGGTCAACCCTGTGGATGACACCCCCGCCAGAACACTCCCGATGTCTTCTTGAACGACCAGATCGGCCAGCTCATCCAACGGGGTTGCCTCACGGTTGAGAATAATCAGCTGCGCACCCGCCTGTTTGGCCAGCACTGGGAATGACGCAGCTGGACGCACAACCAACGACGAACCAATCACCAGAAACATGTCGCACGCTTGGACGGCTGCCTGCGCCCGCACCATTTCCTCTTTGGGCATAGATTGCCCAAAGGAAATGGTGGCTGATTTGACGAGCCCGCCACACGCACAAATAGGCGCACCCTCACCCTCTTCAATCTGCGCGCGAATAGGACCTAATTCGTAGCGCGTGTTGCAAGACAAACAGCGCGCATGAGACCCGTTGCCATGCAGCTCAATAATATCGGCTGGGTCGATGCCAGATGCTTGATGCAGACCATCAATATTTTGCGTTATGACGGCATGCAATTTTCCCTCGCGCGACAAGCGCGCAAGCGCCTCATGTCCTCGGCCCGGTTTGGCATCGGCATAAAGATCATCCATCGCAAATTTGCGGCGCCACGCTTCAACGCGGCTCTCTTCATGGCTGAGAAAATCTGCGAATGGAATGGGAGCGTTTCGTTTCCACGCACTGTCGGGTGAGCGAAAATCTGGCACACCACATTCAGTGGAAATCCCCGCACCTGTGAATGCAACAATGGCATCACAACTCGAGATACGCTCAAAAAGCTCTGTCACAGTTGAATTTATGCGCTCGGGCATTGGACGCTCACACCATACGCGACGTTTATGATGTTCGTTTACCATATCATAACGTCAGCGTCATGCCGATTTGGCGCTTCACACCCATGTCTAACGGGAGATCAGCCTGCCGCTACGAGATCCAACGCTGTGCGTCCAAGGATGCCGTAGGGATTGAAAAATGTCTCTGCAAGTTCAAAGTGATTAAATCCATCAGCTACTTGCAGGCAAACTGTCTTGCCAGCCGCACTCAATGCCTGCGCAAATTCTTGGTTCTGTCTTTGAAATTCTGGTGACTCGCATGTGCCGAAAGTCACAGTCACCGGACACGAAATTTTATCAATATGTCGGATCGAACTAAAATCTTCGACAATCGACTCATCAAAGGCCACATAGCGGCTGCGCGCAGACAGGCGCACAGGTGCCAAATCATACATGCCGCTGGAGACCATGCCGGCCCGCAGAATGCGTTTTGGCAAACCGAACTCCGCATACCAATCGGTTGTAAGAACATTGCCAGCCAGATGTCCGCCCGAGGAATGACCGTGCACATAAAGCCGCTCGCAATCGCCGCCAAACACTGCAGCATTGCGGTAGAGCCATGCCATGGCGCGGCGCACCTGCTCAATCATGGGCCGCAAATTGCCGCCCGTCTCAATCACATTGGTGAAGTCGAGCGCCACATAATGAATGCCGGCATCGACAAACATTTGGGCGGGCGCGGCCGACAGGGCAGCTGACCCAGCCCGCCAAGCGCCGCCATGAATGTAAACAAAAATGGGGGCATTCTCGACCTTGGCAGGAAACACGTCGAGCGTCTCGATATCGGTCGGCCCATACGAAAAGCGAAGTGGCTGGCCCAATCTCGCTCTGGCCCGCTCGCAGGCTAGCGCGCTGCGTTGATGGACAAACTCACGATTGGGCGCCCAGACGTTTTGATCGTAGCAGGCATCAAGCTCGGCCTGATCGTAATTCAGAAACACCAGCGGCCCCTTTTGGGGTGAAGGCTGCACCTGTGTTCCCTCGCCGCTCATCGCCATGCTTATCTCTCTTGCCTTAAGCGCAACTCGCCCTAGTCCAGCACGACAAAAACATCGTCTTCGCGCATTTCAACAACGTAGGTTTTTAGGTTGATGCTGCAAGGCGGCAATACAGCCTCTCCGGTGGGCACGTGGAACCCGCCGTAATGCAGCGAACATTCGATCACGTCACCGTCGAGTGCGCCCTTCGACAGGCTCGACAGGCCATGCGTGCAGCGATCATCGGTGGCGTAAAAAGATCCTTCGATATTGAAGATTGCAAGCGCGCCTTGATCAAAATCAACGCGTATCACGCTGCCGGGTGCAACATCTGAAGCCTTACAAGCAAAAACCGCTGTTCCCATTGAAGATCAAACTCCCGCTGTCTCTATGTTTATTCTCGATTCTGACCCTATCTTATCCCCGACAGACAGGATTTGACACTACCACCCAGCAAAACTAATCATGGCACATAAACTATAACCGACCGAGGTACGCTCATGTCCCGACAGGGCTCTTATGTAATTGACGATCACGAGAAGGGCATCTTTCTCCTCGATCGTATCGTGCACGTTTCTGAGGACGTTCTTAGAGACGAAATGAAAAACATCTTCGCCAAGTGCTGGATCTATGTTGGTCACGGCTCGGAGCTCAAAAAGCCTGGCGATTTCCACACACGCAAAGTTGCTGGCCGCCCTGTCATTTTTGGTCGCGATCAAAAAGGCGTTGTGCAGTGCTTCTTCAACACCTGCCGCCACCGTGGCGCGATTGTGTGCGCAGACCGCACCGGTAACGCGCGTCGCTTCTTCTGTGTCTATCACGGCTGGAGCTACAACAACGATGGTGACCTCGCCCGCGTGCCTGGCGAAGAAGCTTACACAGAAGCCTTCGACAAAAAGCAGCTTGGTCTTAAAGGTCCAGCGAAGTTCGAAAATTATCGCGACTTCTGGTTTCTCAACCTCGATCCCAATGCACCATCACTCAAAGACTATTTGGGCAAAGCAACCGAATATATCGATCTTGTTGTCGAGCAGTCGCCATCCGCAAAGATGGAAGTTTTGCCAGGCACGCAGGAATACGCAGTTGCTGCCAATTGGAAACTGATGGTCGAAAACAGCGTCGATGATTATCATCTGCCTTCAACACATTCGACGTGGCTGAACTTCATGGCCAATTCTGGTGTGAAGATGGAAGCGCCAACCGAGCCCAACCAAATATTGCCAACCAAGGGCTATGCGGTTGATCTGGGTAACGGTCATTTCACCACAGACAATGTGAACTTCCGCGGTCGTCCCGTAGCAAAGTGGATTCCGCTCTACGGCGAAGAAGCCGAAGCAGAAATTGCTGACATTCGCAGCGAACTCGTGGAGCGACTTGGGCCTGAGCGCGCAACACGCGTTGCCGACACCAATCGCAACCTTGTGATCTTCCCCAACCTCGTTATCAACGACGGCTCCTCGGTCACCATCCGCGCCTTCTATCCAGAGGGCGTTGATAAGATGAACGTGGTTGCTTGGGCCTTGGGCCCTGTTGAAGAAAGCGAAAGCGCACGCGCCCGTCGTCTTGACGCCTTCTTGACCTTCTATGGTCCCGGCGGCTTTGCAACGCCGGACGATGTCGAAGCTTTGGAAATGGTTCAAAAGGGCCTTGCCAATTGGTCCGATGATCGCTGGTCTGAAATGTCGCGCGGCATGGGTCGCAGCGAAGAAGAGCAGCTCAACAGCGATGAATTCCATCTGCGCTTATTCTGGCGCAAATGGGATGCGATGATGAAGGAAGAGGCATAACAATGACCAACACTGCCTCACACATCACACGCGCCGACATTGAAGACTTCCTCTTTATGGAGGCTGATCTTCTTGATCATTGGCAGCTTGAAGAATGGCAAAATCTTCTCACTGAAGATGCTTGCTATTATGTGCCGCCAAATGACTGCCTTGAAGGCAGCCATCGCGATACGCTCTTCATCATTGCCGATGATCGTGAGCGCATTCGTCAGCGCATCATTCGCGTCATGGATCCCAACTGCCATGCCGAGCGTCCAAAGTCCCGCCTCTCGCGCATCATTAGCAATGTGCGGATTCTGGAAACCGATGGTGATCTGATCAAGATCAGTGCAAACTTCGTCTGCCACCGCTTCCGTCGCTATGAGCGCGGCGGCGAATATGTCGGCAAGATGCACTACATCTTGAAGCGCAACGGCGCGTCTTTCCTCATCAAGGAACGCCGCATGCTGCTCAAGTCACATGAGCTAGGCTCGTTGGGTTCTGTCAGCTTTATTCTCTGACGGGTCCTAAGCCACATCAGCTTCCGAGGCGTCTTGAACTCTCAAGGCATCTTGAACTCTCAAGGCATCTTGCGCGACCTCTTGCGGCTTGATGATAAATTCTTCTCTCAGCGCATGCATAGCTTGGCGTGCATGCGCTGAAAATGCCTTAGCAAGTTCGAGACGAGCTTCAAACGCAGACGTCTCAACAGCAAGCGCTTTGGCCACCACAGAATCGGCACCAAAGAGGCTGAACAGCCCGCGCATACGATGCGCATAAAAACCCATATCAGTTTGATTTTCAGAACCGATGGCTTCATCAAGCCCAACCAAAGCTGACTCACAATCCAACTCGAATTGCGTCACAAGAGCGTTGAATTGAGCTGCCCCAATCGACTCCTTCAAAGCTTGGACTGAATTGGGATCAAATTCATTGTTAGACGCAGTGATCTTGCTACCAAACAATTTGGTAATCAGATTGACCAAATCATTTTCACGCACGGGCTTGCGCAAATAGTCATTCATACCGGCTGCCAAAGCACGGTTGCGATCTTCAAGACGCGTAAACGCAGAGATTGCCACGATGGGCACATTGCGCTTAATCAAATCACTCAACAGACGAATGTCGCGCGCGGCCTCATAGCCATCTTTAATCGGCATTTGAAGATCAAGCAGCACAAGATCAAACCTGCCCTGAACCACAGCAGCAACAGCTTCCTGCCCGTCTGCAACAATCTGCACAGAGTGCCCTTGGCGCTCCAAAAGCGCACGCAAGACAAGCTGATTGGCCGGCGTATCTTCCGCAGCCAAAATACGCAAAGGCCGCACCTTGGTTCCAGCAACATCTGCAATCGGGGCTGGCAGGGCCGTCTTCGACGCTAATCCAAAGGGGAGTTCGCATGTAAACGTTGAGCCGACACCCCGCTCGCTTTCAACACTGATCGTGCCGCCTAATAGAGTGACCAATCGTTTGGTGATGGCGAGACCAAGTCCGGTTCCAAACTTGCCATCAGCGCTGCTTTCTGCCCCTCGCTCAAAGGGCTGAAACAACTTTGTCATGCGCTGCGGCGTCATTCCACGCCCTTCGTCACGCACACTCAATAACAAAACAACGCCATTGCCGCGCCAATTTTTACGCGACACGCTGAGCGTCACCCGCCCATTGTCGGTGAACTTGACCGCATTGCTCGTGAGATTAAGCAAGATCTGCGTCAGGTGGCCGGCATCACCAATGAGATGGACGGGAACATCCGATTCAATATTTGCATCGATCACAAGCCGATAGGCTTTTGGCAACCCCCGCGTCACATCCATGACATTGCGGATGATGTCTTCAAGACTAAATGGCATTTTCTCAGCTGGCTCTGCATGGCCCTCTAGCCGCGAATAGTCCAAAATTTCGTTGATGACATTCAACAGTTGATCGGCAGCTGTATTGATGACCCGTGTGTAATGCTCTTGCTCAGAATTGAGATTTGTATGGCGCAACATCTCCGACATGCCGATCACAGCATTCATTGGCGTACGCAACTCATGGCTCATCATTGCAATAAATTCTGACTTGGATGCGAGCGCCTTATCAGATTGCGCTTGCGCCTTCTTCAATTCATCAAAGTTTTTTAATTGCTCACGCTGAACGCGAGACAGCTTCAGTACGAGCAGCATAATCAGATACGAAAAGACGATCATGATCAGGGCTGTTTTAACTTCCCAATCATACCAAGAATTGAGAAACTCCTTCTCAGACATCGAAAACGCCAGACCAAAGGGATAGTCTTGCACCTGACTAATGGACGTAAGCTGCAATGACCCCGAACCAGTTGACAAAACAACTGTCGATTTACTCTTCTGATAGGCTTCATAAATTTTCGGATCGACAAATTTATCGGGCCGACCAGCTCCATCATTGTTGGTATCGACATAGAGCATGCCGTTTGCGCCAAATAGCAAAATTCTGGATATATGATTGAAGTTAGCCTTCGCGTAACGCAACAAAAACTCTTGATCGATATGCGCGCCTAAATATCCAACAATATCACCGTGGCGATTTTTCAAAGGCATGATGAAGTAGAAATTATTTTTACCAATCAAACGACTGACACGCGTCGCCGTGATAACAAATCTGCGGTCTGGCTCAGCTTTCAGTGCTGCCGTTGTTTCTTCAAGCGAAATTCTAAAATTAGCCGAAACATTGTCGATGGATGAATTCAGAAGAACGCCGCCTTGATCAAAAATATTAATTGCAGAAACATCTTTCAACGCTAGGTCATGACTTTTCAGCAAGCCTGTTACAGATTTCCGTTTCACCGCGTCTGAAAATGCGTCTCCACTCTCCATCGTCTCAGCACCAATGTGCTGAGAGATTGAGACCATTTCAGCGTCAATCAATCCCAGAGATTGGCCAACACTCACACTGATAAGCGAAGAAAGGCGCTGACCAAGGTCGCTCCAATTCTCAATGGCCCGCTCACGCGCGTGCCATGCTGACATAGCAACAATGCCAATAATGAAAAGCACAGCGAAAACACCTGCAAATATAATGGCGCGCCCTGAAACAAAGGCCGCTGTCAGATATTGTTTTCTCTGCGGAATACTCATGACTGGTTACACAAAAACGATACGAAATTACTGGATAGCGTTACTGTATAGACCAAATGAAACCGGATTATGCAATGTCTAAATCAAAGTCAGATGACCACTTTCGCTTTAATACCAGAGATCTTGCTAGGAGATGTTTGGGCTGCCGCCTCAATTGCGCAAAGCGCTTCAGCGTCCCAAATTCCATTGCTTAAAATTAACGTTAGGGAAGCCTGTGATTTCAGTGAGGTGAGAGCCTGCAAGCCCTCACCTCAAACTATCGCGCCAATCTAACGGGCAAACCGGGGGAACAGCGCCTCTGCGCTCTTATGTTCCACCTGCGCAAAGCCGTTCTTGGTTAGGCTCGGAGCGCTCATCAAATTATCGAGCTGCATTGAAACGAGATGCTTATCGATATACGGCCAATCGCTGCCATACATGATGTGCGACAGAGGCGTCACTTCTGTTAGCGCCCCTAGTGCGGCATGAGAGCCAGCTATCGCCAGATCAAAATAGAACTGCCCGATATAGGGCGCGACACCTTCAGGCACGCGCTGCGCAAAGCTAGGCTTCTTTGTGTCGCCCTCTTCCATCAGATGAAGACGCAGCGAAAGATACGGCAGCGTGCCGCCAGCATGCGCTAAAATCCAACGAATATTGGGATATTTTTTCATGCACTCATGATAGATGAGATTGGCTGCAACGCGCGTTGTCTCAAATGGATATTCGATGATTGAGGCCCATAGCGTCAGATTCAAATCATCAACAAAAGCCGGCCGTGCTGGATGAATGAACACATTCGCATGCCTGCGGTCCATCTCCTGCCAAAGCTCCTCACCAATCGGATCGCCCACATACACACCATTTTGATTGGTCAGCATGATCAAACCATCAGCGCCCAATGTATCAAGCGCATATTCCATCTGTTTCAATGAGCCTTGAACATCTGGAAACGGAATGGGTGCAAAAAAGCCAAGCTTTTCGTGTGCAACAGACACATATTTGGCAAGCGCCTCATTCGTTGTCTCGCACAGATAGCGCGCATTAGCATCATTGCCATGATGAACGCCGGCAACAGACAGCGGATTGATAACTGCGCCCGCGATACCAAATTGCGACATGGACGCAATCGCCTCTTCAGCCGAAGCATTTTTACGCAAGGGCCGCGATAAATCTGCTGCACCAGAGCGCACAAGCGCTTGCTCATAGGCAGGCAGAACACAATGATGATGAACGTCGATAAGACGCAATTGAGAATAATCAGCCATTTTCTTCACCCTTGTGTCGAAGCCTATTTTGAAACGAGCGCCTGTTTGACCTTGTCAACAACCTCCTGCGGGGCTGCGTAGATTTTTGTCACGAGCTCCTGAAGCTTCTCGCCTGCAATCGGAATCACATCGAGATC
>CAIUDK010000333.1 GCA_903897875.1 uncultured Hyphomicrobiales bacterium | reverse complement strand
GCTTCGCAGCGTCCACCGCGCACGTTGAACGAAAAACGCCCCGGCAAATAGCCGCGTGCTTTGGCTTCAGGCAGGCCCGCAAACCATTCACGGATCGGCGTAAACGCGCCGGTATAGGTCGCGGGATTGGAGCGTGGTGTGCGCCCAATCGGTGATTGATCGATATCGATCACCTTATCGAGATGTTCCAAGCCATCAATGCGATCATGTTCGGCTGGCTGATCTGTCGCGCCATTCAAACGACGCGCCACAGCCTTGTAGAGCGTATCAATGACCAAAGTGGATTTGCCGCCACCAGACACGCCAGTGATGCAGGTGAATGTGCCCAGCGGAATTTCTGCCGAAACATTTTTGAGATTATTGCCGCGCGCGCCAACAATCTTCAGTTTGCGGCCCGGCTGCGCTTTGCGGCGCTCACGCGGAACCATCACAGCCTTGCGGCCCGTCAGATAATCACCGGTGAGAGATTTCTCATTCGCCAAAATGTCCGCAGGCGTGCCTTGCGCAACAATCTCGCCGCCGTGGATACCAGCGCCGGGGCCAACGTCGACAACATAATCTGCTGCCATGATCGCATCTTCGTCATGCTCCACGACGATGACCGTGTTGCCCAGATCGCGCAACCGGCGCAACGTATCGAGCAAGCGCGCATTGTCGCGCTGATGCAGACCGATGGATGGTTCATCCAACACATAGAGCACGCCAGTCAGGCCAGAGCCGATCTGAGACGCCAAACGAATGCGCTGGCTTTCGCCACCCGACAATGTGCCAGATGCGCGTGATAGGCTGAGATAATCCAAGCCCACATCAAGCAAAAACGTCAGACGATCACGGATTTCTTTGAGAATGCGCGAGGCAATTTCATTGCGCTTTTTGTCGAGATGTTTGGGCAATTGCGTAAACCATTCGAGCGCATGGCGCACGGAGAGTTCAGCCACTTGGCCCAGGTGATGTTTGTCAATTTTAACAGCCAGCGCTTCGGGTTTCAATCGATAGCCACCGCAAGCCGCACAAGGCGTGGCCGACATATAGCGCGCGATTTCTTCACGCGCCCAATCGCTGTCGGTTTCTAAATAGCGGCGCTCAAGATTGCGCACAACGCCCTCAAACGGCTTCTTCACATCATAGGCGCGCACGCCATCATCATAGGAAAATTTCACTTCATCATCACCGGTGCCATACAAAATGGCATCGCGCGCTTTTTTGGGCAGATCTTCAAACGGCGTGTCGAGACGGAATTTGAAATATTTGCCGAGCGCTTCCAGCGTTTGAATATAATAGGGCGAGCTCGATTTGGCCCAAGGCGTAATCGCGCCACGGCGCAAGGTCATTGTGGGATCTGGCACAACCAAGCGCGGATCGATTTTTTGTTCAGCACCCAAGCCGCTGCATGTAGGGCAAGCGCCAAACGGATTGTTGAACGAGAACAAGCGTGGCTCAATTTCAGCAATTGTAAAGCCTGATACGGGGCAGGCGAATTTTGCTGAAAAGATAATGCGCGTGGGCTCGTTCTTGCCGTTGGTCTCATCAACCATTTCGGCAATGGCAATTCCATCGGCCAATTCCAGCGCGGTTTCTAAGCTCTCCGAGAGGCGTGCGCCAATGTCGGATTTGACCACGATGCGATCAACCACAACATCGATGTCATGCTTGAGCTTTTTATCGAGCGTCGGCGTGTCCGAAATCTCATAGAACTGCCCGTCGATTTTCAAACGTTGAAAACCGCGTTTCATATAGTCAGCAATTTCCTTGCGATACTCGCCCTTGCGGCCACGAATAACCGGCGCCAACAAATAAAGCCGCGTGCGTTCTGGCAGAGCCAAAACGCGATCCACCATCTGGCTGACAGTTTGGCTTTCAATGGGGAGGCCAGTGGCTGGCGAATAGGGAATGCCAACACGCGCCCAGAGCAAGCGCATATAATCGTGAATCTCCGTCACTGTTCCAACAGTGGAGCGCGGGTTCTTCGATGTGGTCTTCTGTTCGATTGAGATGGCGGGCGATAGGCCATCGATCTGATCGACGTCTGGCTTTTGCATCATTTCCAAAAACTGTCTGGCATAGGCAGACAGCGATTCAACATAGCGGCGCTGGCCCTCAGCATAGATCGTATCGAACGCGAGCGAAGATTTGCCCGACCCCGAAAGCCCCGTGAAGACGACCAGCTTGTCGCGAGGGATCGACAGGTCAACGTTCTTGAGATTGTGCTCGCGCGCGCCACGCACAGAAATCATGCGACCAATTGATCCCGCAGGTGCGAAGGGCAAATCGAGCGCGGAGGCTGT
>CAIUDK010000332.1 GCA_903897875.1 uncultured Hyphomicrobiales bacterium | reverse complement strand
CCACGTTTCGCTTCTGCCTTGGAAGTAATCCACTAACGCGACCACCCCGGATCTGTTTCGGGGTGGTTGCTCTTTTTAATAAAAATCTCACTGCCAAAATCTCACCGGCAATTCACACCTAGAAGGTCAGCGCATATGATCATCGACATTCACGGCCATTACACGACTGAGCCGCCATCCTTGTTTGCGTTTCGCGACAAGCAGCTTGCAGGTCTTGTCGATGCTACGCGCAAGCCAACCACAACTGATCTTGGTATTTCCGATGAGCAATTGGTGGCCAGCGTTGAGCGCCAGCTAAACTTCCAGAAAGATCGCGGTAGCGATCTCACCATCTTTTCTCCACGCGCATCCGGCATGGGCCACCATGTAGGCCCTGAACCGATCAGTCAGGAATGGACGCGCCTCAACAACGATCTCATTCATCGCGTTGTATCGCTCAAGCCAGACAATTTTGTCGGCGTTGGTCAGCTGCCACAATCACCCGGCGTGTCACCAAAGAATTGCTTGGCTGAGCTTGATCGTATGGTCAACGAGTTGGGCTTTGTGGGCGTCAATCTCAATCCAGATCCATCAGGTGGATATTGGACTGATCCGCCAATGACAGACAAATATTGGTATCCAGTTTATGAAAAGCTCGTCGAGCTCGACATTCCTGCGATGATCCATGTGACAGGTTCGTGTAATCCGAACTTCCACGCCACGGGCGCGCATTACATCAATGCGGATACAACGATTTTCATGCAGCTCATTCAGGGCAATCTGTTCAAGGATTTCCCAACGCTGAAGTTCATCATCCCGCATGGCGGCGGCGCTGTGCCTTATCATTGGGGTCGCTATCGCGGCTTGAGCATGATGATGAAGAAGCCACCGCTCGTCGAATATTTGATGAAGAACGTCTACTTCGACACCTGCGTCTATCATCTGCCGGGCATTGAATTGCTCACCAAGGTGGTGCCTGTCGATAACATTCTGTTCGCATCAGAAATGATCGGCGCTGTGCAGGGCATTGATCCTGAGACCGGACATTATTTCGATGATACCAAGCGCTACATTGATCAGGTCAAGGGCCTGACCGAAGAGCAGCGCTATAAGATCTTCGAGGGTAATGCTCGCACCGTGTATCCACGCCTTGATGCTCTGCTCAAAAAGCGCGGCATGCCCGGCAAAACGTTTTAATGCGTAAGACGTTTAATTGACTGCAGGAAAGAGATCGACATGCTGAGCGAAAGCGCCCGCGTCACAACCGCTGAAGAATATAAGTTTCGGATTCAATATCCGAATTCAAAACCACGCGCAGTGAAAGTCATTGCGTTGGATTCTCACAGCGCGGCGTTGGTCGATCAGCTGTCGAAGCTCAAGTGGAATGGAGCGGTGTTTTTCTCGTCATTGTCATTCGATGCGGGCGATCCGGCGAAGGGCGAGCTGAAAGGTTGGCTCAATGACATCGCCGGATGCACGATGGATTTGTTGAGCGAAGTGGCCAGTGCCGATTCCGTTGTGATTATTTCCACAGCGGGTGAAGACGCCCGTGTTGCAAATGTCATCTCAGACGCTTGCAAGGCCAATCACAAAAACCTCGTTGGTCTGATTGTGCCGCGCCCTGAGACGGATGATGAACATATCTCCATCAGTCTCAATCATCTGCGCCCCTGCACCACCATGCTCGTGCTGGGTGGCGGCATTGATTATATCGAAGCGATGTTGACGGCGCTGCGGGCGTAGCGATTTCGCCACGCGGTGCACGTTAGTCGCATTGCTGCATATACAAACAAAAACGGCGCCAGTTTCCTGGCGCCGTTTTTTATTGTCGAACCGTGCGGACTAAACGAGACCGGCGCGGATGCGGTTTGGCGTGAATGGTGCCTGACGCATACGTACGCCTGTTGCATCATAAATCGCATTGGCAATCGCCGCCGCCAAAGGACGCATGGAGGCTTCGCCTGCGCCAGTTGGTGGAAGTTCAGGATGATTGATCAACACAACGTCGATGGTCTCAGGTGCTTCGGTGATGTCGAGGATTGGATAGGTGAGCCAATCAACGCTGGTCACATTCTTGGAGTCGAATGTCACCTCTTCGAGCAAGGCGCGGCTGGTGCCTTGCACGATGTTGCCCTCAACCGTCATGCGTAGCAATTCAGGATTGATGATGAGGCCAGAATCGTGCGCCACTGTGAACTTGCGTCCCCAGACTTTGCCCGTCTTGTTGTTGACTTCGACTTCAGCAATCACGGCCACGCGCGTTCCATTGCGTTGGCAATAGGAAATGCCCTGACCAATCGACACATCGCCCTTGACCTGCTTGCGGGCTGTGGTGCGTGGCTGCCAGCCTGCCTTTTCAGCAGCGGCTTTCACAACGGCCACATCGCGCGGCTCAGACAAGTTCTTGATGCGGAACTCAACTGGATCCATGCCAGCCGTCATGGCCAATTCGTCCATGAACGCTTCTGACGCAAAGTGCACTTGTGGTCCAAGTGGATCACGCAAATGCGATGAGCGCAGTGGCGAGGAGCGATCCAACAGCGGCGCAATGGTTGTCCAACCCTTGCGCTTATTGACGAAGCTGTAGGATTCTTCAGGCACAGCAAACGCCTGTGTTGGCTTCAAAGGCACATCGGTCATCTGGCCAGCCAGATTTTGCGATGACTCGCTCTCATTGCTGTTCACATCGAGACGCGAAAAGCCCTTTGACTCAAAGTGCCATGCCGTCACCTTGCCATCAGCATCAATGGCGCCGCGAACCGTGTGCACAGATGCCGGACCCTTTGGATCCCAACCTGTGCCCTGATTACGCATCCATTGCAGACGCACTGGCTTGCCAACAGCCTTGGAGAGAAGGGCCGCTTCCACGGCCACATCGCCCGCATCATTGCGGCCATAGGAGCCGGGACCCGGAACCCAAATGCCACGCACCTTGTCAGGTGAGATGCCAAGAATATTGGCAACACCGTCGCCGGTGTAATGCGGCTTTTGCGAACCCGTCCACACTGTTGCTTCGCCATTGGCGCGCACATCCACAACCGCGCAAGACGGTGCCATGCTGGCGTGCGACTGGAATGGCCATTCGTAGGTGGCTTCAACCACTTTTGCAGCACTTGCAAAGGCCGCATCAATGTCACCCTTATTGGATTCCACTTCGCGCTTCACAGGCTTTGCATCACGAATATGCTGATACAAAGTGGCTTGGGGCGGGAAGGGTGGCTTCACATCCGACCACGTGATCTTCAACATGCGTGAGGCTTTAATCGCATCCCATTCTTTGGGCGCGAGCACAGCCACAAGACCCTTCAGCCACACAACTTGTGCGCCCGGGATCGACTTGATCGAGGCTTCATCCACCGCTGTTGGCACAGAGCCCGCAACAGGCGGGAAGATCGAGCGGGCATGCAACATGCCGGGCACTTTGATGTCCACGACATAATCAGCCGTGCCCATCACGCGCAAAGGCACGTCGCGACGCGGCACTGGCTTGCCAACAACCTTATAATCGGCTGGGCTCTTCAGTTTTGGCTTCGACTTACCAGAGACAAACAGGCCGTTGCCCATCTGCTTGTTCCAGTCGAGGATCACATCAAAGTGACGGCCACCGATCAGTTCACCATAGGTGGTTTTCTTTTTCGGATTGTCCTTCACGCTGATGACGCCATCATTGACGACGAGTGTGTCAGCCGGCACGCCGAGTTTGGCGGCAGCCAATTCGACAAGCACATGACGCGCTTCAGCTGCAGCTGAACGCAAGGCCACGCCACCATTTTGAACGCCAGTGGAGCCAGATGCGCCACCTTGGTTCACGCTGGTGCCAGAATCGCCCATAACGACGGTGACTTTTGCGGCTGGCAGGTCGAGCTCTTCGGCCACCATCTGCGCAATGCCGATGTCGGTGCCTTGGCCCATGTCCATCTTACCAAACCAAGTGATGGCGCTGCCATCGGCCTTGAAGGTGATGTAGGACGCAAGCTGTTCAGGCTT
>CAIUDK010000331.1 GCA_903897875.1 uncultured Hyphomicrobiales bacterium | reverse complement strand
GGGCCCAGCGTTGTCATTCCCGGCGCTGCGCGCGCGCTTGAGCGGCGTCCCGACATCCGCTTTCTGATGTATGGCGACCAATTGCAGGTTCAGCCGCTGCTGGATCAGTTTCCAAAACTCGTCGCCGTGACCACCTTCGTGCACACCGATGTGTCGGTGAAGATGACCGATAAGCCGAGCCAGGCCTTGCGTCAGGGCCGCCGCACATCGTCAATGTGGATGGCGATTGAAGCGGTTAAGCGCGGCGATGCAGATTGCGCCATTTCGGCTGGTAACACTGGCGCGCTGATGGCGATGTCGAAGTTTTGCTTGCGCACGATGGCGCATATTGATCGCCCCGCGATTGCTTGTATCTGGCCCACGATGCGTGGTGAATCCATTGTGCTGGATGTGGGTGCCTCGATTGGCGCCGACGCACGCCATTTGTTCGATTTGGCCATTATGGGCGCTGCTATGGCGCAAATCGTGTTCGATCTGGATCGTCCAAGTGTTGGCCTTCTCAATGTTGGCGTTGAGGATGTGAAGGGTCTGGAAGAAATCAAACTGGCTGGTCGCATGTTGCGCGAGTCAGCACCACCACATCTCGACTATCGTGGCTTTGTTGAAGGCGACGACATCGGGCAGGGCGTGGTTGATGTTGTGGTGACTGAAGGCTTCACGGGTAATATCGCTTTGAAGACCGCAGAAGGTACGGCCAAGCAAATGGCCAGCTATTTGCGCGCGGCGATGTCTGCCACATGGATGTCGAAGCTGGGCTATGTGCTTGCACGCGGCGCTTTTCGTGCCCTGCGAGAGAAAATGAATCCGCGTACGTCAAACGGTGGCCTTTTTCTTGGGCTTGATGGCATCGTGATTAAGAGCCACGGTGGCACTGATGCTGTTGGCTTTGGTAGCGCCATTGAAATTGGCTATGAAATGGTGCGTCACGAGCTGCTTGGAAAAATTCGCGATTCCTTGACGCAAACAAATGCGCTTGTGGCTCATGCCACAACTGCGCAAAGCGAAACCGAATTCTGACAAGGTTGCCTAACGTGACACGTCCTTCCAAATGTTTGCGCTCAGTTGTTCTGGGTGTTGGGTCTTACCTGCCACAGCGCCGCGTGACCAACGCCGAATTGGCCACAATGGTGGACACATCGGACGATTGGATCGTGCAGCGCACCGGAATTAAAGAGCGCTATCTGGCAGGCGAGGGTGAGACAACATCCGTGCTGGCCACACGCGCTGCACAAAAGGCGATGGCCTTTGCAGGCCGCACAGCTGCCGATATTGATCTGGTGATTGTGGCGACATCGACGCCTGATTATACATTTCCTTCAACCGCAACCATGGTGCAGGCCGCTCTTGGCATCACGCAAGGCGTTGCGTTTGATTTGCAAGCCGTCTGCTCTGGCTTTGTGTTTGCTGTTGCCACCGCTGATAAATTTTTGACATCAGGCTCGCACAAATGCGCGCTGGTGATCGGTGCCGAAACATTCTCACGCATTCTCGATTGGAATGATCGCACAACCTGCGTTCTGTTTGGCGATGGTGCTGGCGCGATGGTGTTGGAAGCGCAAGAGGGCGAAGGCACGATTGCTGATCGCGGCGTTTTGACATCGCATCTGCGCTCCGATGGTCGTCATCGTGAAAAACTTTTTGTCGATGGTGGTCCATCAACCACTGGCACGATTGGTCATTTGCGCATGTCGGGACGTGAAGTGTTTCGTCACGCCGTTGGCATGACAACCGATGTGATGGTGGATGCGTTTGCCGCAACAGGCACAACGGCAGAAGATCTTGATTGGTTTGTGCCGCATCAGGCTAACGAACGTATCATTGACGCATCGGCAGAAAAGTTGGGAATATCTCCAGAGAAAATTGTGAAAACAGTTTCTCTGCATGGCAATACGTCAGCCGCATCTATCCCATTGGCGCTGTCTGTTGCCGCACATGATGGTCGCATTAAGGCTGGCGATCTCGTGATGATTGAAGCGATGGGTGGCGGTTTCACATGGGGCTCCGCTCTAATCCGCTGGTAGCGCTTACGAAAAAAGCTTAGATATATTTGAGGAATCTCGCCCAAAGGAGAGATGCCAGAATGTGGCATTTTCTGGTCATTTTTCTTGATCTAAGTAAAAAGCTAAGCTAAAAACAGCTTATAGTCGTTTTGAGCAATATTTGGATTCGTGCAGCTTGAGTATCTGCGTTAGGCTTGTAAATCAGTCAGTACGCAGTCAGGGTGTGCCGTCTTAAAATGCCTGAACGAATGTTTTTGGCCTGATCACATTTGAGATCGCAACATGACGAAATCCGATACCGGCGCCAAAGCGGTTCGCACCGTGACACGATCCGATCTGTACGAGGCTGTTTATCAGCGCGTTGGATTATCGCGGGCTGAATCAGCCGAACTCGTCGAGACATTTTTAGTTGAAGTGTCCGACACGATTGCGCGCGGTGAAACTGTGAAGCTGTCTTCTTTTGGCTCTTTTGTTGTGCGAGCCAAAGGTGAGCGCGTGGGTCGTAACCCAAAGACGGGCATTGAAGTGCCGATCACACCGCGTCGCGTATTGGTGTTTAAGCCCTCAAATATTTTGAAGGCGCGCATCAATGGACAGTCTGAGACAGGGCTAGAAGACTAGCCTGAGTGATGAGTTGAATGGTGGCGATGGACAAGAGCGCAGACGCATTTCGTACCATCAGTGAGGCAGCTGAGGAGCTCGATGTTCCTCAGCACGTGCTGCGGTTTTGGGAAACGCGATTTCCTCAAATCAAGCCCATGAAGCGCGGCGGTGGCCGGCGCTATTACCGACCAGATGATGTCGAGCTGCTGCGATCCATCCGCCATTTGCTTTACGGTGAGGGTTACACGATCCGCGGTGTGCAGCGGATTCTCAATGAGCAGGGTGTCCGGGCTGTCATAGGCCTGAGTGCGGGTGTGGCGGCTGCCACAGGCAGCGATGCGTCGATTGTGCGCATTGATGGCGACGAGCGCACCGAGCGCGAGACAGACACATCGGCGACGGACCAGCACGGGCTTCAACAAAGACGCGAGCCTGTGTTTGGTGATCCGCGCATGGAGGCGGGCGAACCGCAAGACCACGACAGCGACACAGATTATGAGCCCTATGCGCCAGCCCCACAGGCTGATGCCGTGCAGCCACAGCACCACATTGTGCGGGCCTATGAGGGCGTGTCGCTAGGTGGCGCAGAGCAGGCAGGCACGGCGCGCTTTGGAGCGCCACAGGCGGCCTCAAGGGCAAGTGGGGCGCAATCCCTATCCCAGCAGGATCTGGCGCAGCTACGGACTGTCTTGGCTGATTTGGAAGACTGCAAAAGATTATTGGCCCGCGCCACCTGATATGTGGGGCCGTGCAGACGGCCCACTGTCATTTCTATGGTGAGAAGTCGGCCCAGTGAGTTGCGCCGCCGCGATCCGCCATCTATAACGCGCGCAGTCGGAGTGTAGCGCAGCCCGGTTAGCGCACTTGTCTGGGGGACAAGGGGTCGTGGGTTCGAATCCCGCCACTCCGACCAATTTATCCGTAAGCAGCTGACTTTATTGGCACTTATTTTTAAGTGCGAGGGCGGCTTGCGATATCCCCACCATTGGACGCGCCAGAGCTTGCGTTATGAAAGTCCGCTTGGGACATTTATAAGCAACAGTCTCCAAAGCCTTCGCGAGAGCGATGCCGGCTGCGAAAGATGGGCACTTCGAAATGGGGCACGCATGGAAACCACCGTTTTTGGTCTTTATCTGACAGCGCTTTTGGTTGCTTTGTCTTATTATGACTTCAAAGCCTTTTTCTTGCCTGATCGTTTGACCCTGTTGCTGGCGCTTGGTGGTGCGGCCCATGCGTTTGTCATTCATGATCCTGCGCCGTTGGAGGCATTTATCGGTGCTGTTTTGGCCGCGCTTCTGCTGGGCTCTGTTGCGGCGTTTTATAAAAAATGGCGCGGTGTGGATGGTCTTGGTTTTGGTGACGTCAAATTGCTCGCGGCTGGGGCGCTGTGGATTGGCCCTTGGGGCCTTGGGCCGGCGCTCTGTGTGGCTACATTTTCGGCTTTGCTTGTTATCGGTTTTGTCACGCTGGCGCAGGGCGCATGGAAACGTGATCGCTTATTGCCCTTTGGGCCTTTTTTGGCGCTGGGCATTTTGAGCGTTTGGCTTGCGGGCAATTTTAATTAGGTGTTTTGCGCAAATTGAGCGTGACGGAGTCTGTGCCGCGTTGAAAAACAGCTTGCTGTCGATCTGCCGATATTAAATTCCACTCTCCAAGACGATCGCCCGTGTGAAGACGTTTCACGATTTGGTCCGAGTGATCGTTAACAAGCGCCACGATCAAACCATCCTCAGCCATGATCACACCAATCAGTTCCACGTCTAATTGGTTTTGCGATGGGTTTTGAAGAATCGCACCATCTGCTGTCTCTTCCGCGACATAGGGCACGCCCTTACGATCAGGTGTAAAAAGCGGACGGCGCACTGCGTCTTGCAAACTCTCTTGCGGCACATGCCATAGGGGCTGCATGCGCTCTTGCGCAGCAAACGACGCCATTGGTGCCACACACAGCACGCAGGCTAGAACAAATGATCTATTCATTTTGTGTCTCCCCACGACGCGGAGAGAGTCAGATTCATTTTCAGCATCGGGTCTTTATCTTGCGATGCAACGTCTTGCGATGAAACGTCGTTCGTTCGCGTCAAGGCAAGGGTTTCAACATAGACAAAGGGCGTTGAGGATTCGATGCGATAGAGAAACGGCGCAAGCTTAGATTGTTTCATTTGCGCCTCCAGTGTCACAGTCACGCGTGACGCATTCTCTTGTAATTCCACTTGTGAGGACGTCACCGTGATGGACATGGCGCGGGTGACATCTGTGATGTACCGCTGCAACTCCGCACCCGCCAAGGTGAGGCGCTCACCAGATATAAGGGCGGCACCTGCGGGAAAATCCTGAACGACAGAGGACGAGTCCATCTTTTGCAAAGTCGTTACATGCGCTTGCAAACTATCGAGTTGATCGCTCTCTTCCCACAGCGAAAGATGCGCGACGCCAATGGTTGTGACAGCACTCAGGCAGAGGAAAACATAAAGTGCTGCAGATAAAAGCGTGTGATCCATATGTTTGGACGAGGATATACTCACTTTTGGCCCCCCGTCCGAATGCCCGCTTCAATCTTAAACGTCTCGAGCGCGTCGCCATCCTTGCGTGTGGTGGCGGAGACAAATCGCGCTTGTGTCAGATAAGCCGATTGCTCAAGCAGGCCAATGAGATTGGCAGCATCTTGCGCTTGACCTGTGAGCGTCACTTTGTTCTGCGCGATTTCAAACCCGTTCAGATAGGCTGTGTCGGGCAAAAGTTTTGCGACGTCTTCTAAAATCAAACGTGCAGCAG
>CAIUDK010000330.1 GCA_903897875.1 uncultured Hyphomicrobiales bacterium | reverse complement strand
GGTTACAGCTTCGGCGCTCCACGCGCGTGCAAGCTCGTCCACGACCGTTCGTCCCCGTGCAAAGCTGCCTTTCCCCGGTATTCGTGCACGCGCGTGAACCCATGTGAACGGCTCTGAACCGCCGCGCACGGTAGCGACAGCTTGACATCAAGATTGTGGATCTGGGGGTCCCCCGTTCGAGCCGGGGTGGCGGTACCATTCCCCCCTTTCAAAACATCTGCCGCGCTGCCGGGACGATTTACACCTTTTTATTTGGGTGTCGCATCGCCACCGCTGACTTAGGAATGATTCCGTGTCCGATCCTGTCGATCTCGCTGCCCTTGATAAGCTCAAGACACGCATTCAAGGGCTGCGCGCCAAAACCATCGAGAATGGCTGCACGCAGGCTGAAGCTTTGTTGGCGGCTGCCAAGGTTGCCGAATTGCTCGACCGGCATGATCTGTCACTCACCGATGTGGAAATTCGAGAGGCCGCTTGCGAACAGCGCGCCTATGAGACGCATCGCAAAAAGCGCATTCCGCTCGATGATTGCATCGGTGCGATTGCCAATTTCTGCGATTGCCGCGTGTGGCGCGAAAAGAGCCCGGAGGGCGAAGCGCGTTATGTGTTCTTTGGGCTGCGCTCCGATGTTGAAGTGGCGCATTATCTAACTGAATTGGTCGACACCGCAGTGCGCTCGGAATTGGGGCAATTCAAAACATCAGCGGCCTATCAAAAATTTCGCCACCAAGATCGACACGTCGCCAATTCATCTTTCACTCTGGGGATGGTGTCGTCCATCGCGCAGAGATTAACCGCGATGAAGACCGCGCGCGATGCGCATAACATTGGCACCGGGCGCGATCTCGTGATCCTCAAAGCATCCGTTGTTGAGGCCGAACTTGAAAAGCTGAATATGAAACTGCGCGCTGTGCGCCGCCCCACGCGCATGGTCGCCCCTACGGCCTTCGAGGCAGGTGGGCGCGCTGGCTCCTCCCTGCCCATCAATCAGGCGATCAAGCGGTCATAACATCCATCAGGCCGGGCTTGACGCCGAGCTGTTCCACAAGCCGCATCAATTCGCCCTTGGCCTGGGCATTCCCGTGCTGATGGCGCTCTGCAAGAATGAGCTCATTCTTCATGGAATGCTCTAATCCGGTGAGTTCCGTCACGCGCACTTTGTAGCCATGCGCTTCCAACACCAAACCGCGGATGACATTGGTGACATGCGCGCCAAATTCGCGGCGCTGAATTGGGTGACGCCAGAGCTCATGCATCGGCCCCGATTTGCCTTTGAGCAATTGCGCCATTTCTGCCTGACAGCATGGCACAAGCGCAATCGTTTTGGCCTCATGGCGCAGCGCAAAGCGGATGGCATCGTCAGTGGCGGTGTCGCAAGCGTGCAGCGCGGTCACCATATCCACGCGACCACCGGGCAAAGTTGCAGCACTAATGGGCGAGGAAATAAATTCCATGCGCTCAAAGCCAGAGTCTGCTGCCAGAACTTTCGATTTCTCGACCAAATCGGCGCGCGATTCCACACCGATGACGCGCCCACGGCCCGCCGCACTCAAGATCAAATCGTAGAGGATAAAACCGAGATAGGATTTGCCCGCACCCAGATCGGCAATGATCGGCTCTTCAATGTCTTTAAGAAGGGCATCAATGGAGGGGCGCAAAATCTGCGTCAGATGCAAGATCTGCTTGAGCTTGCGCCGCGAGTCCGCATTCAGCGCACCATCGCGCGTCAAAATATGCAGGGCCTTCAAAAGGGCCACGGATGATTCAGGGCGTCCGGTTGGCCAAAGCTCAGCCAAGACGTCCTTGATTTTGGGTTTTTGAGTGGTCAGCGACATGGCGCGACTGTGACCAAATTGCACGCAGAATGCAATAAGCCTCTCTCGCGCTGCTAAAGCCTAGCCTACAGGCTCAATAGCCCATTGCGGCCCCATCGCTGCGCGGATCTGTGGCACCCTCAAACAGACCATCGGGATGGCGCACGATAGCGCCCGCATGGCCCATGGTGGATGTGAAGGCTGGCAGAATTTCGATGTCGTGACCAGCGGCGTGCATTTGCGACACAAGCGCTGGATCAAAGCGATTTTCGAGCTTCAGCGTCACACTATTCTCGCCCCATGTTTTGCCAAGCAACCAGCGCGGTGCCGTGACAGCCGCTTGCAAACCTTGGCCGAAGAATCCATAGCGGCTAAACACAGCAGCTTGCGTTTGCGGCTGGCCCTCGCCACCCATCGTGCCATAGACCATGCGCCGACCATCGTTGAAGAAAGCCATGGCGGGGTTGAGCGTGTGGAACGGTTTTCTGCCCGGACCAATCAGGCGTGGACCATTGCCGCTGAGTTGAAAACTCGCGCCGCGATTTTGCCAAACAAAGCCAGAATTTTCGAGCACGCAGCCAGAGCCATATTCAAAATAAATGCTTTGAATGAAGCTGACACTCAAACCATTGCTATCAATGGCGCCCATCCAAACCGTATCGCCAGCCTCGGAAGGGCGCGGCCATGGCAGTGCTTTTTGCGTGTCGATTTTAGAAGCCAATTGATCGAGCATTTTTGGCGTCAGATAGGCTTCGGCCTGCTCAACCATGCTCGATGGATCACCCACAATGCGATCACGCACCATGAACGCCTGTTTGATCGATTCAATCAGGCCATGAATATGCGCAAAGCTCTCGCCCTCTTTCACGCCTAGCCGATCAAACAGTGCCAAGATCATCAGTGACGCGAGGCCCTGCGTTGGAGGCGGAAAATTGAACAATTGTCCAACCGACACAGGCACCGACAAAGGCTTGCGACGCTCCGCGCGATAATTGGATAAATCTTCGGCGCTCACTGGTGAGCCGCAACGCGCCAAATCGGCAGCAATGTCGCGCGCCAAAGCGCCATCATAAAACGAGCGCGGACCATCGCGGCCAATGCGCCGCAAGGTTTCACCCAGTGCTGGCAAGCGCATGGTGCTGGCCTCTTTAGGCGCACCACCATTGACCAAAAACGTCTTGGCAAAATTAGGCGCGTCCTTCAACTCTGCGCATTTATCTGCGGTGAGTTCATGCTGGCTCAACGTGACAGGAAAGCCATTCTCCGCCGACCAAATCGCGTCTTCTAAAATACGCGCGAGCGGCATATGGCCGCCAAGCTCTGCGCTGAGCGCCAGCGCCTCGCCCCAACCACCCACAGTGCCAGCCACCGTATTTGCAGCCATCGGGCCACGCCATGGCACGGCATCATGTCCGTGCTTGCGATAATAGTCTGGGCTTGCGCTCGCGGCTGCGCCACCACAGCCATCAATGGCAATGGGCGCTTGGCCTGCAGGCGCAATCAACCAAAAACCATCGCCACCAATCGACGTCATATGCGGATAAACAACAGCCAGCGCAGCACCCATGGCGACCGTTGCCTCAATGGCATTGCCACCATCGCGCAAAACACGCAGACCAGCCTCACTGGCCAGATGATGTGGCGACGTGACCATGCCACGGCGCGAGCGAGGCGTATGCAACATAGGGGCTCCTGAAATTCACAGCAAAGCGTTCGACATAACGGACCGCAGCGCCCACACATTGCAAGGCAGCCGTGTCCATTATGTCGAACTTATATCATTCTTTCACGTCATCGAAAGAGCGCGTTCCTACATCGCGCGCTTGAGATATTTGGCGCGCATGGGCTTCAACACGAAGAAGGCCAATAGCGCTGTGAGTGCATCCATCACGATGATGGTGGTGAACACAGGATCCCAGCTGCCCGAGGATTCATGCAAGGAGGCCGCAACAGGGCCACCCAACACAGAACCGATGCCCTGCGCCATGTAGAGAAAGCCATATTTTGTTGTGGCATTCTTGGCGCCGAATGTGTCGGTCAATGTCGATGGGAACAGCGAGAAAATCTCGCCCCAACCAAAGAACACAACGCCCGACATCAAAGCAAACATCAACGCATTGTCGCGAAAGCTCAGCATCACAAACACAGCCACAGCTTCAAGCGCAAAGGCGATGAACATTGTGTTTTCGCGGCCAATGTTATCAGACACCCACCCAAAGAACGGGCGCGTGAGACCATTGGTGATGCGATCAATGGTGAGTGCGAACGGCAGTGCTGCCATGCCAAAAATCATCACATCAGCAACACCAAAATCACGCATGAACGGTGCAAATTGTGAAATGACCATCAAGCCACCCGTCGACATCATGGTCATCATGACAAACAACAACCAGAACACGGGTGTCTTCAGCATATCCTTTGCTGATACATAATCGCCTTCTGTCGCTGACACAGGCAAAGTGCTGTGCGAACCATCTTCAGGCGGCTGGCGCATGAACAGACCAGCCAATGCACCCACACCGCCCAGAATGATGCCGAATGTCAGCAACGTGCTCTGATAGCCCGAAGCCTTCATCATTGTATCAATAGGGAATGTGGTGACGATGGCGCCAAAGCCATAACCGGCAGCCACAACGCCAGTGGCAAAACCGCGACGATCAGGAAACCATTTCAGCATCAGGCCAACAATGCCGACATAAACGATGCCGGTGCCAACGCCGCAGAACAATCCATATGTTAAATAAAGGCCAGTTAGGCTGCTAATTTTGGAGGACAAAATCCAACCAAGGCCGCTTAACAAACAACCAAGCGTGATGAGAAAACGTGCACCAAAGCGATCAACCAGCCAACCCTGCAAAGGTGACAACCATGTTTGCAAAACGATCAACAAAGAGAAGGTAACTTGAATTCCAGCCAGCGTTGCGCCGGTTGTTGTTTGGAAGGGCTTGACGAACAAAGTCCATACATATTGCGGGCTGGAGATGGCCATCATAGCAATGAGGCCAAGCGCAAGCTGGACCCATCGCGATGCATTTTTTGTAGGGGTTTCGACTGCTTCCATGACTGTCATAAGACACTCCGCACATTTCATGCCCTGAGAGATATCAGCGCTTGCAACAGAGAAAGCATCATTCATGCCATAGCGTTAGGTGAGCGGTGCGGCGTGACAAAATGGGCATCCTGCGCTATCGCTGAGCAGAAGCGACCATAAAAAGCTTGCGGCTGATGGAGGAATGGATGCGCACTCAAGTGGCAATTATCGGTGCTGGACCTGCTGGGCTTTTGCTTGGCCAATTGCTCCACCGCAAAGGCATTGACGCCATCATTGTTGAACAACGCAGTCCTGATTATGTGCTGAGCCGCATTCGCGCTGGCGTGCTGGAACAGGGTGCCGTTGGCCTGCTTGAGGAAGCGGGCGTTGGTGCGCGCATGCACAAAGAAGGTCTCATCCATGATGGCACTGAGCTGACCTTCGATGGACGCCGCCATCGCATCGACTTCAAACGTCTCGTGGGGCAAACCGTCATGGTCTATGGCCAGACCGAAGTGACACGCGATCTGATGGACGCACGCACGGCCTGTGGCGCTAAAACGATTTACAATGCCGAGAATGTCACGCTGGTCGATTACGCCAGCGACACGCCAAAAGTTACCTATCAGCAGGATGGCGTCACGCATGAAATCACCTGCGATTTTATTGCGGGCTGCGATGGCTTTCATGGTGTGAGCCGCAAGAGCGTGCCCAATAGCGCGATCTCCCTCTTTGAGCGGGTCTATCCCTTCGGCTGGCTTGGCATTTTGTCAGACACGCCGCCGGTGTCGGATGAGTTGATCTATGCCAATCATCAACGTGGGTTTGCGCTGTGCTCCATGCGCTCACTGACCCGCAGCCGCTATTACATTCAATGCGGCATGGACACGCAGATTGAAGATTGGTCCGATGATCGCTTCTGGGATGAGCTGCGATTGCGCTTGCCGCCTGAGACTGCCGAGCAATTGGTCACAGGCCCATCGATTGAAAAAAGCATTGCGCCGCTGCGCAGTTTTGTGGCCGAGCCGATGCGCTTTGGCAATTTGTTTCTAGCCGGAGATGCAGCCCATATCGTGCCACCCACAGGTGCCAAGGGCCTCAATCTCGCCGCTGGTGATGTGCATTATCTCTCAACGGCGTTTGAAGAGTTCTACACGGGCAAATCGCGCGCGGGCATTGACGGTTATTCTCAAAAGGCTCTGACGCGCGTGTGGCTGGCTGAGCGCTTCTCGTGGTGGATGACATCCATCCTGCACAATTTTCCAGACAATGGGGATTTTGGTCAGCGCATTCAGGAAGCGGAGCTGGATTATCTGTTCAGCTCAAACGCTGCGATGACATCGTTGGCTGAGAATTATGTGGGCTTGCCTTACTAGGCCGAGCATTCGCCACCCCCTGCACTCTCCAAAAAAATGAGGCCACCGCACATTCGGCGGTGGCCTCATTTTATATGTCGTGATGTCTAATCTTACTCGCGAGCGCCAATGGTGATCTTAAGATCGCCAGCGCCGGCCACTGAGCCTTCAAGCACATCGCCTGGCTGCACAGGACCAACGCCTGCTGGCGTGCCTGTGTAGATCAGGTCGCCGGGGCGCAGGTGATAGAAGCCTGACAGATGCGAGATGATTTCTGGCACGGACCAGATCAGCAAGGACAGATCGCCATCCTGCTTGGTCACGCCGTTCTGACGCATTTCAATGCGCTGCTTGGCAGGTGCGCCAAATTGAGCGGCTGGTACGATGGCTGAGATGACTGCGGAATTTTCCACGTCCTTGCCCAGATCCCATGGCAGTTGCTTCGCGCGCTCGGCCAATTGAATGTCGCGGCGTGTCATATCGAGGCCGCAAGCATAGCCGAACACTTTCGACATGGCGTCTTGCACAGACACGCGGAAGGCTGGTGCGCCGATGACGACAACCAATTCCATCTCGTAATGATAGTTTTCAGTGCCGCAAGGATAAGGAATTGTGCCGCCTGACAGCACAATCGCGTCGCGGCTCTTGGTGAAATAGAATGGCTTTTCACGATCAACGGCCTGACCCATTTCCTTGGCATGGGCTTCGTAGTTACGACCCACGCAGAAAACGCGATGCACGTTGATCGAATCCTGCGTTCCGGCCACAGGCACGGTAGGCGATGGTGCGGGATCGAAGAGAGTTTTTGACATGGGCGAAACCTTCCAGTTGTTTTTTTAGTAACCGCGAAAAACGGGAGCCTAGCCATCGGCGGCCTTGAGTCAACATTTAGCTTGCTAAAAAGCCCGCCAAAGCCCCCTGCCTTAACTATAAGCGCTCAAATACTGCCCATGGGACGCCAATCGAGCAGATCCTTCACGCGTTTCATCAACCCATCCCGCACGCCACGATAGGACGCTAAACGCTGCTCGCGCGTGCCTTCAACGGCGGTGGGATCAATGGTTGGCCAATACATCACCTGAACCGCTAAAGTGCGCGTGAACTCCAAGGCGCGATGATGGGCTTCAGGCGATAGCGTGATGATGACATCAAAACTCGCATCTTCAAGGTCTTCAAAAGACTTTGGCTTGTGGCCCGATATATCGATGCCAATTTCATCCATCGCAGCCACAGCGAACGGATCAAGCACATCGGGGCGCACGCCAGCCGATGCAAAATAGATTTGGCGGCCAAACAAATGGCGCGCCATAGCCTCAGCCATCGGCGAGCGCACGGCGTTCAACGAGCAGGCAAACAACACCGATTTCGGGCGTGTATCCAAAGCTGCGCCAGTCATGAAGGCACGCAGGCACTATCGTTCATGCCTAGCCCTTCCAATGCAGCGCTGTCACCAGCGTGAAGAGACGACGGGCTGTGTCGAAATCGCAAATAATTTTGGCGTCTAAACGCTCTGCCAACAATTGCGCGCCTTCATTGTGAAGGCCGCGCCGGCCCATATCAATCGCTTCAATCTGTGCAGGTGTCGCGGTACGAATGGCGGCATAATAGCTTTCGCACACCATGAAATAATCTTTCAAAATGCGGCGAAATGGCGTGAGCGAGAGAATGTGCTTGATGATCGGATCGCCCGCTTCCGAGCGAATATCAAACATCAATTTGGAATCATGCAGCGCGACGATGAGCGCGTAAGGGCCGTTCTCAACCTGGGGCAGCGCGAATGAATTGATCTCAACAAGATCGTAGATAGCGATGGCGCGTTCATGCTCTTGATCGGCATTGCCCCGACCAATCGACGCTTCGTCAAGCGTGACGGCGATCAAACGATTGCTGTTGGAACCCTCGCCGTCTTGCATGGCTGCGACCAATTAACTTTCCAAATTGAGACGAATGGCAACGGAGCGCGCATGAGCGTCTAAGCCCTCTGCATTCCCAAGTGCAATAGCGGCTGGCCCTAAGGCCCGCAAACTCTCTGGCGTGCAGCGCAAAAGCGACGTGCGCTTCATATAATCCAACACATTGAGGCCGGACGAGAAGCGCGCTGAGCGTGCGGTGGGCAACACATGGTTTGAACCGCCAACATAATCGCCGATGGCTTCAGGCGTATGACCGCCAATGAAAATCGCGCCCGCATTGCGCACTTTCGCGCTCAAGGCTTCCGCGTCTTCACTCATGATTTCGAGATGTTCTGGGGCCAAGCGATCCACCAGCGCAATTGTCTCAGCAAGCTTTGGTGCCAAAATGATCGCGCCATAATCGCGCCAGCTGGCGCTGGCAATATCGCGGCGTGGCAGAGTGACAAGCTGACGCTCAACGCTCTCACACACAGCCTTGCCCAATGATTCATCATCGGTGAGCAAAATGGATTGCGCCGCCGTGTCATGTTCAGCCTGTGCCAACAGATCAGCCGCAATCCAATCGGGATTGGCAGACGCATCCGCCATCACCAACACTTCGGATGGGCCTGCAATCATATCAGATCGG